>JACPFE010000472.1 GCA_016183145.1 Deltaproteobacteria bacterium
GATAAACGGGCGGGGAGAAAGTTTACTCTTTTCAGCGATGCCGGCAATCAAACGCGCCATCTGGTCGGCGCCGCCGCCGGTGCCGGCGGGGATGACGAATTCAATCGGTTTTGTCGGCTCCCAGGCTTGGGCGCGGCTTTGAGTTCCAAGCCATGCAAAGGTCAAGAACAAGAAAACGAGCGGGAGAAAACGACGCATTGCGTTCATGCTACCCTCCTTTATTATCTCATCAGTTCTTCGGATTCGCGCTCCGCGAGTCAAATGGCACTATCATTTGGACGCCGGTGGAACCATTCACTTCAACTCACCTAGCAGCTAGTGTCCCGGAACTAAAGTTTGTTTGCAAAATCGCTGGCCCACTGTCGTCATTCCCGCGCAAGCGGGAATCCAGAACTCCCTAAATTCCCTGGATTCCGGCTCGCCCCCCGCTTTCGCGGGGGTTGGCCGGAATGACGGTCCAAATATGTTGCAAATTTCGGAAACACCACACTAGGAAATCCTCCGGGCAGCAGATTCCCGGAACCCGTTGAACACTTCGCGCCGTGTATAACAAAGCCGCGACCCCGTCAAGCCCCTCGTATCTGGTTGAACCCTTATAGTCAATACGGAGGGATGGATTCCTTTGGCGACGCACTCAATGAATTGCGGTGGAGTAAACGAGATTCCCCGAAACCGGCGCAGGCGTGAGTTGGGGGAAGCTAACGGTTTTTATAGAGGCCGTCGACAAAACCGCTGGACACCAATTCTCGAATGAAGCGGGATTCGGCGAAGCGCTGCGGTGTTACGCCCTGGGGCAGCGGGCGAGCGGCGGAAATCTCTTCGAGGATCGTTTGAATTCCCGCCGGCGTCGCCTCGGGCACGCGCTTGAAATATTTCGTCGCATAGACTTCGTAGATTCTCTCCGTGCCGGGCGTGGTTTTTTGCTTCGTGTATTTTTCGAGAACCGCGAGACCAGCCGGCTTGTCGGTTTTGAAACGGTGGATGCCTTCGACGTAGGCTTTCATGAAGCGGCCAATAAGATCAGGCTGGCCCTTGATGAGTGTTTGGCGGGCGGCGAAGGGACCAAAAGGGTAGACCAGGCCCGAGGTCGAAACGTCGGCGAGCTTAAAATATCCTTCCGCTTCCGCGCGCAGAGTTTCGGGGCCTGCCGACAAGACGCCGCTTTGAACCGACCCGCCTTTGATCGCGGCGAAAACCTGGGGACCGGCACCGGCTTGGAAGATCGGCACGTCTTTGTCCGGTTGCAGGTTCCATTTCTTGAGCAGGTAGCGCGCGACGAAATCGGTGGTGGCGCCGATGCGGCTGACGCCGAGTCTCGTTCCTTTGAGTTGTTCCGGTGTTTTGATGCTTGGGATCGACCAGAGCTCGAAGGGCAGCGAGTCGATGCTCGCGCCGAGGAGAACGACATCGGAGCCGGCAAGATTGGCGGCGACCGTGGCGCCCGCGGCGGTGAACGATACCGCGACATCGCCGGCGATCAACGCCTGCAACGAAGGCGGCCCGCCGGCGATGTAAATGAATTCAGGATCGATGTTGTACTTTTTAAAGATGCCGGCTTCCTTGGTCAGCCAGAGCGGGCCGTACACCATGGCAATGGAGGTGTAGGCGATGCGCAGCGGCTCCGCGACCACAGAGACGGAAGTAAGAACCAGCCCGGCGAAAACCGCGGCAATGGCCACGAAAAAATGCGATGACCGATTTTTGTTCTTGCGCATGGATTAACCCTCGTTCAGTGCTGCAGAAACCTGTAGGTTAATTTCACAATCCTGTCAAGAAAAGTCCTCTCGTGGAAGCCCAGCCACTTAGCCATGCGGAAAGTAATCGCGGAACGCCGTCACCATCAAGTTCGCCAGTCTTTCGTTGTAGCTTTCGACATGGCCGTAATGAGTCAGGTTCGGCACGACGATTAAACGCAACGCTTCTGCGTAGGGAACGAATCGTTTGAAGGCATAGACCTCGCGGCGAAATTCTAGGCCCTTTTCGCCTCCTTCGGTCCAGTGTCCTTTGTCGTTCTCGCCGACGATGTGGAACAGCTTCTTGCCCCGCAAGCGGTTGAGATCGGACTTATAGGTGATGAATAGCTCGTCGTCTGGCAAGCCGGAGATTCTTTTGATCTCCGGGAGCAATACGTCGTGAGCGCTGTGCTCGATGTCTTGCAGGAACGGCTTGAACTGGGGCCTGCGATGATTCTCCAGTTCAAACCATTTCTCGGCGCTGCCCCAGGGCTGATTGGGTCCAACGTAACCGCTCTTCTCGTAAGCTTTCGGAGATCTACGGCTGAGATCGATGAGGTTGCGAAACGGCGCCGCCCGCTCTTCCGGCGATTTCTTAGCGCAGGCGAGGTCCCACTCTTTTCGCACCCAGGCGGGCATGCCGGTGCCAAAGCCCAAACCGCCGATGAGTTTGTTCTTAAGCCCATACTGCTCCATCAAGTAAAAATACTCGCCGCCGGTGGAGTGGCCCCACATGAAAACATTTTCGCTTAAATGGCGCTCCACTAAGGTTTTGATCGCTTCGGTACACATTCTGAACGTGTAGACGGCCAGACGGTTTCGCAGCTCCGCGTCGCTGGAAACCTCTCCGATGCCAAATTCAGGCCGTCTTTCCGGTATCGGCGGCCAAGGTTTGCGGCTGTAGTGACCTGGCAAGGAGAGCGCAAGCACAGGGATGCCCAAAGAGGCGATATGCTGAGCCACGCCTACCCGCGCCTGGGTCGGATCGGTTTTCGTCAGATCGGGATATTCCTCGCGGCCGTCCGGAGTGAAGATGAATTCATACTCGTTCGCCGCGCCGCCGTGAATCATCACCACGGCCATGTTAGGAATGGAGACCCGCTTCGGCCTAAAAAGCCGGCCGTGAATGTCCCACTGAAACAGATCTCCCGCCTTTTCGGGGTTCGGGTAGCGGCGGATGCTTTCATGAACTTCAGTGACGGTAAACGTCGTGCGCGGGTATGGATCGGGTAGCTCTTTGTAGTCGTCGAAGGGCATGTAGTAGATGAACTCGTCGCGCAGTCCATTGCCACGCTGCAAGGCACCGACCAACCTGCCCATCGCTTCTTCGCTTATCACTCTACTCTTGCTCCTTGAATTCATGTTGCCGCCGCTCAGTTATGGGGCGATCCGAGCGGATTGTCAACCAACGGGCTGCGCTCTGCTTGAAGGTTGGTGGGAATTCACGGTAAAGAAAAAACAGCTTTGATGATGGAGGTGTTTTGATGGCAGAGGAAGGCAGCCGCCCGGCTTATGAGACAGTCGACCGCAAAGCGGAGGTGATGGACACGCCGTATGATCGTTGGATCTCGTCGCAGGGCATCGAGGTGATTCGCGGCTTTTTCGTCGAAGATCTGTATACCGTTCCGCTCAAGTGGTGGGACCGCATGGGCGGGTACGGCGTCTATATCATGCTGGATGGCACGGGATACCTTGACGATGCCTACGTGTGTAGTATCCCGCCCGGCAAGAGTCTTAACCCGCAGCGGCATATCTACGAAGCGTTGATGTACGTGCTCGACGGCCGGGGCGGGACCACGGTTTGGCAGACCCACGGCGCCAAGCAAAGCTTCGAATGGCAGACGGGGAGCTTGTTCGCGATCCCGCTCAACGCCTGGTATCAGCATTTCAACGGCCAGGGAGATAAAGAGGCACGGCTTCTCACAGTGACGACTGCGCCGCTAGTTTTTAATCTGTTTCATTGCGAAGATTTCGTCATCAATAATCCATACTCGTTCACCGACCGATTCAAAGGCGAGGAAGGTTACTTCGGTGGCGGCGGCAAGCTATACAGCGACCGCGTGGTCGAAACAAACTTCGTCGCCGACGTGATCAACATCGAGC
>JACPFE010000457.1 GCA_016183145.1 Deltaproteobacteria bacterium
CTAACGATAGAGCTCCGGGTCTGCGCCGGAGTCTTTGCCGAGATGAATTTTGGGATAGACGGAAAAACCGCCGGGCCGGCCTTGCACCATGAAGTCAACGGGAATGAAACCCTGGAGCAGCGGTATCGGCAACTCCACGCCGGCGAAGGTGCCTTTCTGATCGGTGCCGATGGCGAGACGGTTGCCCCACAGTCCGGCCGGCAATGCGCCGCTCATGCTGAAACGGCTCGCCGAGATGCTTCCCTGGATGGGAGGGATACGATACTTGCTTCCGGGATCGCGCTCGTTTTCACTCAACAGCTCATAGTCCAGCACCTTGGGGTATGTCGCCGCCGGACCTCCGGCTTCGCGCACGAACGTAAAGGTGGTGTCGCCGCGCTCTTCAGAGCGCTCGCCGCGT
This sequence comes from Deltaproteobacteria bacterium, assembly GCA_016183145.1. Lineage (GTDB taxonomy): Bacteria > Desulfobacterota > Binatia > UBA9968 > UBA9968 > JACPFE01. The sequence continues at coordinate 401 of JACPFE010000457.1, forward strand.
TTTTCCCCCTCTGCGCGAATCACCGGCAGCGGCAGATTCCGGATGCCGCCGGCGCTTCCTTTGGCCCGCTGGTTGACATCGGCGAGGGCGACCTCAAGGTTCTTTTGCCGCAGAGTAGCGAAGAATCGATCCGCCATCGGTTTGGACAACGGATAGCTTTGACTGCGGACACCCCATGGGGTTTGGTAATAAATCAGCATCTCGTTGTCGCCGATCAGATTAACGCCGCGCTCCGCCAGTTCCATGTTGCCCGTGTTGCCGTCGAACAGCGACGGTTTAAGACCGAGTCCCCGCGGACCGTAGATCTCCGGGTTTTCCATTAAGAATTGCTTGCTCATCCGTAACCCGCGGTTCTCGTCCTTCGCCAGCTCGGCGAGTTTTTTCGTCGCTTCGGCGGCGGCCGAACTTTCCGGATAAATATCGAGGATCGTCGTCAGATACGACTCCTGGGCGGCGCGCTCCTTGTTCTTGTTAGCGGCGTTTAAATAGGCTTTGGCCATTTTCTCGTTGAGGTCGGCGATCTTCTCCTTGGACGCGGTGCCGGAAAGCTCATAATAATTTATCGCCTTGTCGAGCATGCCTCGTTCCTCAAAGGCTTCCGCCAAAACCTTATAAACTTCCGACGCGTTTTCCGAGTTGGGATGGTTGCGCACGTAGGCGACTCCGGCGTCGATGACGGGTTGAGCAGAAACCGGGTTGTGGGTCACAACCTGGTACAGATTATTTCCCACCATCATGGCATTGACCATGACCATCGCCGCGCCGGCCCCCGCCGGTCCGCCAACGGCCACGGCGCCGGCCGCGTAGAGGAGATTCTTCTTGAGCAGGTCTTCGCCCAGGAGAACGTACTTCGCCGACTGCAAACGGCGGTCGCTGCGCGCGTCTTCAAAGGAGCCGAGGAGATTGTATTCGCGGCTCTGCAGCAGGGTCGAGGCGCGCGTTTTCGCCTTTGGGTTGATCGCCGAACGGATAATCTGCGCGATCGCCTTCTTGGCGGCCTCATGCCATCCTTTCATCTCCATAGCCACGGCTTCCGCGTCGCGGGCCGCGTCGGCGAGCGGCGTGCCGGGGTATTTCTTGTCGATGTCGACGGCGACCCGCTCCACCTGGTGCGCGTCGCGCAGGGACAAAGCCTGAAGCAGCCGCTTCACGTCGTCATCCCGCTCTGCCGGCGCGCGCGGCTCCTCAGTCGCAGCCAGGGCTTTCCCTTGTCTTTCGTCCCGCTCCTTCGATAATTTTGTCGTCCGCTCGAGCGCTTTTTGCGCGTCGCGGGACTGGGGATCGAAAAAGGATGCGAGCTCGGCATGAAAGAGCGCCTTGTCCGATTCGCCCTTGGCCAACGCCTCGTCGGCCTTGGCGAGCTGTTTCTGCGCCAGCGTCGCCGCTTTCTTTTTGTCCAGGGACTCGGCCCGCTTGCGAATCTCCGCGCTGCGCGGGTCGTCGGGAAAGCGCTTCAAAAAATCGAGATCCCGTGCCAACGCCCGCCGTTCTTCGATCGGCATATCGCGCTCGGCCAGCGCGTAAAGTTGGCTCACGGCGGTTTCCACCGCCGCGCCGATGTAGTTTCCCGAGGCGACTCCGACCAGGTCCACCGAACTAAGCAAACGGTTGAGCATGCCGCCCCAGAAGTTGGTTGAGCTCCGGCGCATCAGATGGTCGGCTTGGGTCAGGTCGTCCTGATTGATGATCGCTTCGAGATACTTCTTGCGCTGGTCCGAAGAGGCGTTCTTGAGCGCGGCTCTTTGGGCGGCGAGATGAGGCTCGCGCTCCAGGATCGTATTGTTGACGAGGTCCTGCACATGCTCCGTCAGTCCGGTGGCGGCCTGACGTTCTTTTTGTAATCGCCCATCCTCGGACTTGAAAAACGTTAGATGCTGTTCGAGCGCGGCCTTGTCGTTGAAAAGGGCGTCGATCAGGGCGTCGCGCGTCCGCTTGTCGACATCGTCGGGAAAATATTGCGGTGGCGCCAGGGGTTTCTCAAAGGGATCGAAGTCGGGCAGGGGGTTGAGGATTTTCTCTAAAGGCAGTTCCCGTTGCTGAGCACCGGCACACGGAATCGACGCCGAGAGAGAAACTAAGAGGATGAGCAGTAGAAGTTGGCCGAGTTTGTGATTCATCGGTTCAGTCGCGTCATTTTTTCCAGCAAACCGCGCAGCGCTTCGATCTTGCCCTGGGCCTCGATTTTCTCCACGATTCCATCCGTTTGTACCACCTCCGTATACAGTCTCAAGGCCGACTTGGCAAATTGATCGACGGCCTTGAGATCGAAGACCAATCCCTCGGGATCATACTGGGCGGCGTATTCTTTTGCCAGCAGCGCGTAGAAGTCCCCGAAATCGATCAGGTAGCGGTGGATGTTCTTGCTTTGGCGGTGCTTGGTTACGAGCTGGCTGTAACCCAATATCGTCAACTGGTTACCCTCTTTGAGGCGATAGCGGTTGGCTTCGACGAAGGCGACCTTGGCGCGATCGACGCGCTCCTCCTCCACCCGGGCGAGATACTCGTAAGGGGTTCCCTGGTGCTTTTTAATCAGTTCGTTCCACGCCGCAACCTTCTCATCGAGCCCGGCGATGTATTGAAAAGGGTCTTCGGCGGCCAAGGGTTTGTCGAGAATGCGCAGAAAAAAATCGATGATTTCGGCGTTCTTCGCCGCCTCGGTTCCCAATCGCCCTTCGGTCTCGGCGACTTTACGGTAATAAGATGCGGCCTGGTCGTATTCGCGCAACCGCTCCAGGCACAACGCCTTGTTAAACTGCACGATGTCGATGAACTTGCCGCGGTTTTTCTTCTCGTAATCTTCGAGCCGCACCAGCGTCGCCTTCATGATGTTGACGCCGGTCACGTCCTTGGGGATCGGGAAACGGTAGGTGTCCTCCTTCGCCAGGCGCTGAAAATCCTTGACGATATCCAGGAGATCGCCGGCGGGGACGTAGCGCGCTTCGATGGGCGAGGTGCGAGAGGAGCAGCCGGCAAATAGAATGAGGGCGAGCGTTAGCGTGATGGCGATCAATGGCGTAATCCGAGGTCTCAAGCTTGGTCTTTCTCCGTGCATTCTCGGGGCAACTAAACAACCATTGCTTCGAAGGCTAAGGGTTGCACTTATCGTCGGCTCAAAGCCGACAAGGAGTTTTCCCTCTCCACCACGTCCTCGTGGGGGAGAGGGATAGGGTGAGGGGGCGACGCTTGCTGAACCCTCACCCCTGCCCTCTCCCGCAAAGCGGGCGAGGGTGAAAATCGCTTATCTCTTTTGGAGACAGCGCGTAACTTACTTCGCCTGTAGGGCGAGGGATTTCAACCATCCCCGATGGTGCATATTAAGATCGACCTAGCCCGTTTTTATCAGCGAGTAAAACAGCACCAACTCCCCGCTTTTCCCCGCGGCGAAATCGTGCGGCGTTCCCTTTGGAATATGGCAAACGGTTCCCGAACGAAGCTCGATGCGCCGTCCGTTGACGCGCAGCCGTCCCCGGCCTTTGAGGACCTGGCAGACGACGTCCTTATCGTCGTGGTTGATCTGTTTCCGATCTAAGCTTTTGGTCGGACGGAAGGCGATCAGCCCGCTGGTGAATTGCTTCGCCTCGAAGCAGTCGGCGTAGCGGATCTCTTCGTTGAGCTTGTGCAGTCGCTTTAATGCCGCGCTGATCTTGACGATTTTCATGTCGGTTTCCCACGCCATGACAGTACGGGCAAGGCATGCCTTGCCCGTACTCACGCCTTCTCCGTCACCGCTTCGACGATTTCCCGGATCGCCTGTTCTGCCTGATCGTTCGGGATGCGGGATGAGCCGACCACCTTGTGGCCGCCGCCGCCGTATTTTTTCAACAGCTCGCCGACGTTGACGCTGGATGTCGGATTGAAAATGTTGTAGCCGACGGAGATCGCCGTGGTATTTTCTCTTTGGGTGTCCTCAGCGACCTTTACTTGAATATTGCCCCTGGGGAAAAGTGTGAAAATCAGGAAGCGGTTGCCTTCCGGCACGTCTTTGATGCCGCGCAGATCGCAGTAGACCACGTTGCCCTTTAACGTCGTTCGTTCGAGCAGGATTTTGCGCAGCTCCTCCTGTTCATCGCGAATTTGCTGGCAGCGTCTCGCGACTTCGGGATCCTTCATCGTCTCTTCCAGCGGCGCGTCCCGGAGCAATTCGATGATGCGCAACCAGTAGGGCTCGTCGCCGGTGTTTTTCCCATCGGTGGTCATGGAGACCAAGACATAGCCTTGCGGATTCAAGACATCTTCCCGCTCCAGTTTGCCGGCGTCGATCCGGTCGGCTTCCTGCAATAGGAAATTCATTCTCTCGGTGTTGAGAAACGATATGATGGCTTCCGGGGTCATTAGCCTGTTGCCTATTTCAGCCCGAGGCTGATCAGCCTTCGGCTGAGCCTCATGCCTATTGCCTAATTCTATGTAATACTCGTACACCACCCGCGCGGCGCTCGGCGCCAGGCGAAAGCCGCCTTTGCCGGGCATGATCGGCTTCGGAAAGTCCGGCGTGGTGTTGGTGATGTGGTGGTCGAACCAGAGCGAGCAGTTCGGATGGTAAGGCAGGTTGGTGATGATGTCGCCGGCACGGATTTCCACCAAGCCATCCTGCATGAATTTGGGTTCCACGAAAAGATAGGAATCGATCCGTTCGAATTTTGTGATGAGCGCGCCGCAAACCAGCCCGTCGAAATCCGCGCGCGTGACCAGCCTCATGGGCGAATCACCTCCTCGACCGGCGTCAACGGAAGGTTGAACGCCGTGGCGACTCCTTCATGGGTAACTTTGCCCCTGAGCGTGTTAAGCCCTTTCGCGAGCGCCTTGTTTCTGGCGAGGGCTTGGGGCAGACCGCGATTGGCAAGCTCCAAGCCGTAAGACAACGTCGAGTTGGTCAGCGCGTAAGTCGACGTATTGGGGACGATCGCCGGCATGTTGGTCACGCAATAATGCACGACGTCCTCCTCGACGTAAATCGGTTCACGATGCGTTGTCGGCCGCGAGGTCTCGGCGCAGCCGCCTTGATCGATGCAAATGTCCACTAGGGCCGAGCCGGGCTTCATCCGTTTGGCGAGCGAGCGCGTAATCAGC
>JACPFE010000458.1 GCA_016183145.1 Deltaproteobacteria bacterium
CCTCACCGACCCGATCAGCGGTTCCCTGCCCCACCGCTCCTATCTTTGCCGCGTGCGCCCGGCTAAATCGGCGTCGATCCGCATCGATGGTGGAGGTTTGACCGACTTTGTCTCCCGTTGATCATTTCCCAAGTTATTTCCAGCTCACAAGTCCGTTGATAACAATTTCATTCTCATCCGGCGCACGCAGGAAGGCTGCCCAATGTTAACAATCATGCTGAAAACAAGTCTAAGCAGCAGTTATCCAATTACCGACAGGATTTACGGCTTCCAAATACCTTGCTGGGTTGAATTCGTTTTGCTACAATTTCAAAGGTTGCTCGGTTGACGAGATCCAACAAGATCGAAGGAGGTCGTATGAAATACATAGGGGTGATATTGATCGGTGTTTTGCTCTTAAGCAGCGTCGCCGGTTGCTCTGGAGGTGCGCTAACTACTCGGGAGAAAGGGGCGGGAATCGGCGCGCTGGGAGGTGCCGCCGCAGGCGGCATCATTGGAGCGGCGGTCGGTCATCCCGGCGCCGGCGCAGCCATCGGCGGCGCGCTGGGACTCGGAGCCGGTGCCCTGGTCGGTGACCAAATGCAAGGACAAGAACAGAAACAAACCGAACAGCAACGGCAGATCGACGCGAACCAGGCTGAACTGGACCGGCAACGGAGAGATCTTGAACGACTAAGAAGGCAAGGCGAGTACTAGTGTAGTGTCTCACGCTGTTTGTACTTTATGTAAGACGGCCTAGCCGTCATTCCCGCGCAAGCGGGAATCCAGCTGGGGACTGGCTACATTTTCGTCTTCGAAAACGGTGCCTGTCCCCTTTCCGGCGCTGGATTCCGGCTCGCCCGCCGCTTTCGCGGCGGTTGGCCGGAATGACGTTTGAAATAATTACGTGAAATTAAGAGACACCACACTAGCTTAAAATCCGGGAGGCGGCGATGAAGCTGCGATTAAACATTGCGTCGGTGCGTACCTTATTATTACTCTTGATCGCCATGGTCGTTGCAGGCTGCGCCGGGGGCGAGCTAACGACACGGGAAAAAGGCGCTGGTATCGGCGCCCTGGGAGGTGCCGCGGCAGGTGGCATCATCGGCGCGGCGGTGGGACATCCCGGCGCCGGCGCGGCGATCGGAGGCGCCTTGGGACTAGGAACCGGCGCTTTGATCGGCGACCAGCTCCAAGGCCAGGAAATTAAGCAAAAAGAACAGCAGAAAGCTATCGATCAACAGCGCGCAGAAATCGCCAGGAATCAGGCTTTGATCGAAGAGCTAAGAAAACGCAACATCGAGGCGCGGGAGACTAGCCGCGGCGTCATGGTCAATTTACCCAGCGTCAACTTTCAGTTCGACAGCGCCGAGCTGACGCCGGAGGGCCGCGATCGCGTCAATCAAATCGCCTCCATAGTTAAGCGCGATGCGCCCGGCCGGCGCATCACGGTCGAGGGCCACGCCAGCCGGGAGCGCGCCGCCGCCGAAGCCTATAACCAGCAGTTGTCGGAGCGGCGTGCGAATACCGTGGCGAATTCCCTTGAGCGCAACGGCGTCGACGGCCGGCAAATTTCTACCCGCGGTCTTGGCACGCGCTCACCCGTCGCGACCAACGACACCGAAGAGGGAAGGCGGCAAAATCGCCGAGTCGAAGTGATCATCGAGAACTAAGCGAGCCAAAGCGCGGCTCGGTTCCCGCAAGCAAGCGCCGAAGGTTGGCGCGATGGCGGATAATGATCATCGAAGCGATGAGGGCGCTAACGCCGACCACCGCCGGCGGGTAAGAAAAAAACCAGAGGGTAACGGGAGCCGCTAGCGCCGCCGCCATCGAGCTAAGCGAAACGATGCGGCTGGCGAGCGCCACCGCCGCGAAGATGACAATCAAAACCAGCGTGGCCAGGGGCGCTAACCCCACGAAAACTCCCAAGGCCGTGGCCACGCCCTTTCCTCCCTGGAATTTCAAAAAAACCGGATAGAGATGACCGAGGAATGCTGCGGTGCCTACTAACGACGACGACAACGGAGCGAAGCCCAACTGAACAGCGGCGACAACCGGGATAAGCCCTTTCGCCACATCTGCGGCCAGGGTTAATATTCCTTGGCTTTTGCCGAGGACGCGCGCGACGTTGGTTGCGCCAATATTACCGCTCCCGGCGGTTCTCACGTCAACACCCATCCAAGCTCCCAGCAAATAACCCGTGGGGACGGAGCCCAGCAGGTAGGCGAAAACGATCAGCAAGGCTTCAGTTGCATTCATGGTGAATTGAACGGCCGTTTTCTATAACCGCAATGGGGCACCCTCTTACTTCCTCTCCCTCTGGGAGAGGATTGAGGTGAGGGTAACTTGCTCGCCCGCCCTCACCCCTGCCCTCTCCCAAAGGGCGAGGGTGGAATCGAGATAGTCTCTTGTTTCGACTCTGCCACTGCGGATTCAACTCGAAACTGCCAGAGCTAACTACTCCCGTAAATATCAAAGTCTACGAGTCCCTCCAGCAGAGCTGGAGGTTTACCTACGATTAATTAGCGCAAGGACCGTGAGAAGAAACCATTGCCTTTACAGCCTCGATATAATTTATCATAGGGACTCAAAGACTCCCAAGGCAATAATTTCTGCGACAGGCTTTCGCCAGACGCACAAAAGCCACGCAGG
>JACPFE010000019.1 GCA_016183145.1 Deltaproteobacteria bacterium
ATGACAGAAATTTCATGGCTTACAGCCGAGAGTTGTTTAACTGTCGCTCAACTGCCAGCGGGCCAAACCAGCGAGGCGAAAAAAGATGCGGGAAAAATCCGTTATGCCGTGTGCAACCGTTTGTGCTGGAGATTAACGTGCTTCACGTTGCAGCCCGGGATGTTGCAGATTCTAGCATCTGTCTCAGGGGCGTTATCGTAGTCTAGCCATTTCATATGTTTCCACGGCCTCTTGCCCCAGAACAGATCGTCGATCCAGAGCAGCGGCTTGATAATGAGCACGCGCAACGAGGGCGGGGTCCATTTAATCGACTTTACTGCCAGCGTGTGCCACCATGCGGTCGGTTTGTTGTAGCAACACGACGAAACACAAATAACACAATTGGACCATTGACCTCTTGATGCCAGCCGGTATTTGTAACAACTGTCTACGTTAATGCGATACTTCTCCACGCCGTTGTAGACCTCCTTGCCGCCAAACGGAATGCTGTGTGACGGACAAGTGCGGGCGCACTTCATGCAGTACTTGCAGACTTCCTCCACGCCAATGTCCACGGGCTTGTCAACGGCCAGCGGCAAATCGGTCGTGACGACCGATAAGTGCAGACGCGAGCCGTACTCTTCGTGAATGAGCATTCCGTGACGGCCCAACTCCCCCAGTCCGGCATTCACCGCCAGAGGTATAGGATTGATCTCGCTTCGCCCATAATGGTGCGCACGGGCAGGGTAACCCATCTCGCGGATGTAGCTCGCCAGCATGAAGGTGGTTGGAATGGTGTGAATGTTTCCCAGGCCGTAGTCGGCGTCAGAAATTCGGCTGTTGTTGGCGAGAAACTTTTCGTAATCACTTTCGAACCCCAGACAGATCGCGTAGCGGTGCGGCAAGTTAATAGGGTCGCCTGATTCTTCTCCCATGGCGGCGTTGCTGCGAGCACTGTGAGAATAGACGTAGAGCTGATCAAGTTCAGTAATCCCCACCACAGTGGCACCGAAGAAGCGGGCAACCTCCTTAATGTTGCGCGCCATCTTGGCGGTATCGGGAACGAGCATGCGTTCAGGATTCACCGGCCCTTCGGGTACCGCGCACATGATATGCTGCAAAGAGTTGTAAGGGTTTGGAGCACCACCACCGGCCGGGCCCAAGACACGCCTGAAAGGATCGGTGCCGGCGTTGGTCGTGCGCCAGCTGCGGAGCTTTTCCCCTAGCTCGCCACGGTCTACCCGGGGGTGGGGAGTCTCACGCTCATCGATCTGCCGCTGGGCCCCCACAATACGGTAAGTCCGTGGATTACGGTTGGTTGATAGCATTAGAAATCCCCCTTCGGCTGATCTTGAGAAGCGAAGCACGGCCTTCGCGAAATATACGCCGCTTCAGAAAGGGGAGTCAAGGAGTTGTAGCTTTACGCGGTGGGCGACGCCCGAAGCTCGGCGTAGTTTTGCATCCCGAGTTGTCTTTTCCCTGATTCCAACTGGTGAATCATCTCTAAAACACGGTGGCATAGCGGTGTGGGAATTCCTAATCTCTCTCCTTCCCGGACCACGTGGGCGAGGGTGAAATCGACTTCGGTCTTGATGCCCTTTTGAATCTGGCGGAGCGGCCCTTTGCGGTCGTCGAGCCTCCAGCTTTTCGCGAAGGTATTCAGCGCGGCAAGACGCTCTTCGAACGGGCGAGATGGGTGAAAGTCAGGCGGGTTGTACTCCGCAAGCGGGATGAAGCGCGCGCCGGCGGCGGTGCCCAAGCGCGCGCCGGCTGCCGTACCTACGGCCACCACTTCGGCGAAAAATTCCGTGAGCATGCGCCGGCTCGCTTCGTCGGCGCAGCTGGTTACTAATGATGCATCGGCCAAGGAACCGTAATATCCCAGACAGGTGTAGGTGAGCTTGCTCCAGAGAACGCCGAGAATGTTATCGGTGATTTCGCTGGGGATGACCGCGTCGAGCAGCCCGTTGAGATTTCCCAATTGCGGCGTTCTCCGGCCGTGGAGATGGCCGACGTACAGGTGGCCGCGAGTCGCCGTCTGCACATGGCCGGCCTCGAGCTTCTGGCAGCCCATTCTTATGGCGACGCCGATCGCGCGGTCGGGTCCAACTCTTTCTTCGAGCAGGGGAGGATTAATGCCGTTCTGCAACGAGACGAGCAAACCGTCTTCGGCGAGGTGCGGCACGACCGTATTGAGCGCGTCCGGCGTGTAGTTCGAGCGCACGGCGATGAAAGCGATATCGTACTTGCCCTGGATCTCGTCAGGGAAAACGATCTTGATCTTCACATTGAACGGCCCGTCGGGCACGTCCACTTGCAGGCCCTTTTCACTGATCGCGGCGACATGCTCCTTATCGACATCGACGAAGGTCACGTCATGGCCCGCCCGCGCGAGCCGGCCGCCGATAATACCCCCGATGGGCCCCGTGCCGATGACGATCATGCGATGACTCATGTTGACCTCCCCGCGCAAAGCGTCGAAACGTAGCCAACATAGTCGAAGGGCGGCGGACGGTCAACTTGGTGGAGCCTTTCACGCTCCCCACTTGAAGAATTTTTGATTCCTGGGATAGTACGACAAGAAGCTGCTCGGGCTATTGCAAGCGAATCGAAAGGACAAACCATGAAACGAAGCTTATCGATTCTTCTGGCGCTGCTGTGGGCCAGTCCACTCGGCGCCGCCGATCGTGTGCGCATCGGCTACAGCTCCATCAGCGGCGCTTACACGCCGATTTGGGTTGCGCATGACGCCGGATACTTTGCCAAAGAAGGTCTCCAGGACGATATCATTCTGATCCCAAGCGGCACGCAGCTAGCGCAGGTGACAGTGGCCGGCGAGATCGATATCGGTTCGATGAACGGCAGCTCCGCTATAGCCGCGGCGCTGCAAGGCTTCGATCTTAAAATCATTGGCAATTCGGGCAACAAGATGATTTTTTCGCTCTACGTGCGGCCGGAAATCAACTCGGTCGAAGCGCTCAAGGGCAAGAAAATCGGTATCACCCGTTTCGGATCGTCTCCCGATATTTCAATCCGTTACGCGCTGAAGAAATACAACATCAATCCCGAAAAGGACCTGACGCTGATTCAGCTTGGCTTTATGGCTACGGTTGCGGCGGGGCTCCAAGGCGGATCGATCGAAGGCGGCGTGGTTTCGCCGCCGACGCAATTCGCCGTTGAAAAAGCCGGCTTTAAAGAGCTGATTAGTATCACGGACATGAACTTTGCTTTTCCCAATCCCGCGTTGGTGGCGGTGGGCTCGATTATCAAAACCCGGCCTGACGTGATCAACCGGTTCATGCGCGCCTATACCCGCGGCGTTCACCGGGCGCGCACCGACCGCGAGTTCACCTACAAGTCTATGGCCAAGTACACCAAGATTCAGGACACGGTGGTTTTGCAGAAAGCTTATGATTTTTATATGAGCAAGGTTTTGGAAAAGGCGCCCTACGTTAACATGGTCGGCGTGCAGAATGTGCTGGATGACCTCGCCAAGACGATTCCGGCGGCAAAAAACGCCAAGCCGGATCAGTTCGTCGAACACCGTTTTCTCGACGCCCTGGACAAAAGCGGTCTGCTGAAGGAGTTGTATCCCTAGCAGGGTGCTCAAAAACTCTCCGTTCATCCTTCGACGGGCTCAGGACGAACGGAGAGTGGTGTGAAATGACCAGGAAAGTTCCGCTCATGCTGAGCATGTCGAAGCATGCAATAGCTTTTTCAGCAACCTGCAAGAGCGCTCGGTACACTTTTTCGAAAAATTTGCCCGACCGCAGCCCTGATAATGAAGTCCTCGCGCGCCAGATCAAGGCAATTATGAAAAAACTTTTGTTGTGTTTAATTTACGCCTCTTTGCTTCTCGTTTGTGACAACGCCGCAGCGCAACAGCGCATCGCGGCGAGCTATCCGGGCATCGCGGGCTACAACATTCCATTTTGGGTGGCTCTGGATACCGGCGAATTCAAAAAGCTCGGCTTGGTAGTCGATCCGGTGTTGATCTCAGGCGGATCGAAGAGCATGCAAGCGTTGCTCTCCGGCGGGCTCGACTTCGCCCATACGAGCGGCGGCGTGCCGGTGCAGGCGAGTCTCAGCGGCGCCGACGTCACCATCATCGGGACCGCTTCGAACTCCATGTCTGCGGGTGTCATCGCGGCGAAACAAATCCGGTCGTATCAGGACCTCAAGGGGAAGAAGATCGGCATCGCGAGCTTCGGCGGCAACAACGATAGCGGCCTGCGTTTCGCGTTCAAGAAGAACGGTGTCAACGCGGATAAGGACGTGACTTTTCTCCAGCTCGGCGGCGAAAGGAATCGACTGACGGCACTGGA
>JACPFE010000446.1 GCA_016183145.1 Deltaproteobacteria bacterium
AGGACAAGTGTGTGTGAAGCCATGGGACGGAAAAACAATATGTGACTAACAGCTACCTTGACAAAGCTTTCATAGATGAGCGCAGCGAAGCATCTCGCATTTTCAGCCAGTTGCGAAGGCGAGATTCTTCGGCTTCGCCTCAGAATGACATTAAGCCACAGTCTCCAAGGGGAGAGGGAAGAATTTTCCCCTCCCTTGACGGGAGGGGATTAAGGGGAGGGTGATTTCTGTCAACATGTTTATCGCTTTCACAGTAGCAAGCTGAGGTAGTTGTGCTTTTAGGATTGCCGGAATTCGAAATGTTTTTTCCTCGTAGCGTCGAGGAGACCTGCGCGCTGCTTGCCAAGCATGGGCAAGATGCCCAGATGGTCGCGGGCGGGACCGATCTGTTCGTCAAGATGAAACAGAGAAGACTCGTGCCCTCGGTTCTGATCAATATCAAAAGGATCTCCGGGCTCGATCAGATCCGCTGCGATGCCGACGGAGGATTGCACATCGGCCCATTGACGACGATTCAAGCGATCAGGGAGTCGGCGCTGATCGCCAAGCACTTTCCGGTTCTGAGCGAGGCCGCCGGCGTGTTGGGAACGGAGCAGGTTCGAAACCTCGGAACCATCGGCGGCAACCTGGGGAATGCATCGCCTTCCGCCGAATTCGCTCCCCCGCTCCTAATCCTGAACGCATCGGTGCGCTGCCTGGGGCGCCGCGGCGAGCGCGTGGTGCCGCTCGACGGTTTCTTCGTCGGTCCGGGGAAGAGCGCGCTAGAGACGGATGAAGTCATCACCGACATCCAAGTGCCCAATCCTCCCGACCGCGCGCAGCTCGTCTATCTCAAGCATAGTCTGAGGCGGATGGACGTGGCGATGGCGGCGGCGGCGGTCTTCGTATTGCTCGATGGAGATATTTGCCGCGACGTGCGCATCGCCCTGGGGGCGGTCGCGCCGACGGTTTTTCGCGCGAGGGGGGCCGAGCAGACGCTCATTGGCAAGCGGCTCACGGGAGATTCGCGCGAAAGCGAATTGCTCGAAGAGGTGGCGCAGGTGGCCGTGGGCGAAGCGCGCCCCATCGACGACATTCGCGGCTATGCATCCTATCGCAGGAAGGTCGTCGCTATGCTGGTGCGCCACGGGCTGGAACATGTGATTGCCCAGGTCAGGGCGCAAGCGACGGAGAGGCACGCAAATGAAGCATGACATTCAGCTGCGGGTCAATGGCGAACTGCGGGGCGTGGCGGTAGAGCCTAATGGGACTTTACTGGATGTGCTTCTTGAAGACTTCCGATTAACCAGGACCAAAGAGGGGTGCAGCGTCGGGGAGTGCGGAGCCTGTACCGTCTCGATTGACGGCAAGCTGGTCAACTCCTGTCTTGTGCTAGCCGTGGATGCCGATGGCAAGGACATCGTCACCATGGAAAAATCTACTGCCGGCGACCCCGGTTTTAGTCCCAAGATGGAGGCCTTCATCCATCCCGACGAGGAGGCGCACCAGGCGAACTTCGGCGTCGTGGGCACGACCAGCACCGAGGTTTTTACTTTTTGCCATCTATGCGCCGCGCATTGCAGCATGAAGGCCATCGTCCAGGACGGCAAACTCGTTGATCTGGAACCGGACATGGAAAGCGGGCTGCACGCCGAGCAGTGCGCCGTGAACAAAGGGCGCTTCACGATTCCCGAGGTGATGGGCCATAAGGACCGGCTGCTCTATCCGCAAAAAAGAGTCGGCGCGCGAGGCGAAGGCAAGTGGCAGCGGATTTCCTGGGATGAGGCGCTGGATACGATCGCGACTAAATTCACCGCGGTGAAGCAGCAGTTCGGACCCGAGTGCGTGGCGTTCGGTTTGGGCGAGCCCAAGGGCCTGGAATTCGCTTTCGCCCAACGGCTGGCGAGCGCGTTCGGCACTCCTACCGTCGTTACGCCCGGCTGGTCGTGCGGTGTCCCCAAGGCGATGGCCGGCGCTTTCACCTACGGCGCGGGCGCCGTCTGCGATGACAGCAAGACGCCGGCGCTGCTGGTTACCTGGGGCGTCAACATGGGTCATACCACCGGCGGCCTGCGCAGAGAGACCCTGGAGAGGATTCTTGAATCCGGCGGCAAATTGATCGCCGTGGACCCGCAGAAAACCTACGTGGCGAAACTCGCCGACCTGTGGATCAAGCCGCGGCCGGGCAGCGACGGCGCCCTGGCCGCCGGCCTGCTCAAAGTCATCGTCGAGGAAAAGCTCTACGACCCGAAGATCGTCGCCGACTGGACCGTCGGCTTCGATAAGCTGCAAGCGCATGTCGCCACCTATTCGCTAGAGGAGATCGAAAAATTGACCTGGGTGCCGCCCGATCAAGTCAAGCAGTTTGCCAGAATGTACCGGCAGATCAGGCCGGCGGCGATTCATATCGGCAACGCCGTCGAACAGCATATCAATAGCTTCCAGACCGCCCGCGCCATCTGCATCATGCGGGGAATCTGCGGCAGCCTCAACGTTCCGGGCGGAGATGTCTATCTGACGGCTCCCGCCTACACCCGGCCGGGAAACTTTTTTCTGCTGCATAAATACCCGCGGAGGGCCGAAAGGATTCTCGGCAAGAGATTCAAGTTCGCCGCGCGTTCTGCTTATATTCCGCCGCATATTTTGACGCGGGCGATTATCGAGGCGGACCCCTGTCCGGTCAAGGCGGCGCTGTTCATGCTCTCCAATCCGCTGGTGAGCTGGCCCAATTCGAAGGAAACTTATCAGGCATTGATGAAGCTCGAATTCATCGTCATCTCGGATCTCTTCATGACGCCCACGGCGGCGCTGGCGGACATCGTGCTGCCCGCTGCCTGGGGCATGGAACATGAGGAGCTGGGATATTGGCCCGGCTGGCATGAAGAAATCCGCGCCTATCCCAAGCTCGCCGAGCCGCCCGGCGAATGCTGGCCGGACACCAAGATCATCAATGAGCTCGCCAAGCGGCTCGGCCTCGCCGAGGACTTCTGGGAAGACGACAATGACGCGCTGGACGAGATGCTGAAGCCCAGCGGCATGACCTACGACAAATTCAAGGGCAAGCGGGTGATGAAACCGGCGGCGGAATATCGCCTGCACGACTATCGCACGCCGTCGAAAAAGATCGAGATCTACTCCGAGCGGCTTGAAAAGACCGGCTACGCGCCGATGCCGCTTTGGGACGAATTGAAGCTCGCGCCGGAAATCCCCGAGGATTTTCCGCTGCTGCTCACCAATGCGAAAGAGGAAACCTACATGCTGAGCGGGTTCAAGCAGGTCGCCTCCGTGCGCATCATCCGGCCCGACCCCATGGTCGAAGTGCATCCGGACACCGCGGCGAAGTACGGACTCGAGGAAGGCCAATGGGTGTTCATCGAGACCAGGGAAGGCAAGATCAAGCAGCGCCTTTCGCTCAATCGCAGCCTGGACCCGCGCGTGGTGGTGGCGGCGTTCGGATGGTGGTTTCCCGAGCAGGCCGAATCCGGTTACGGTTGGAGCGGCAGCAACATCAACATGCTCACGCCCAGCGGACCGGACTACGACCCGTCCACCGGCGGCGTGTCGCTGCGGGGATTGCCGTGCAGAATATCCGGAGAATAATATTTGCAGATCTTCGGGCTTAACCTGGCCAACGCTATTTCAGTGCAAGGACCGGATATTGCACCGCGGAGGCGCTGAGGACGCGGAGGAAA
>JACPFE010000447.1 GCA_016183145.1 Deltaproteobacteria bacterium
GCCGCGTTATCGAACCTATGCCGCCGATGCCTAAGCCAGATCTCCAACTGCGGGCGCGGCATTGTGTTCACGACATGGCGCTTTTCCAACCAGCCGCGCCGGGCTTGATCGACGCCGTATCTCATGAACTGGAGCTGCGCGGTACTATGGGCGTCGGTACTAACCGCGATCTTCACGCCGATTTCTCTGGCCCGAAGTAGATGCCGGTCGTTCAAGTCGAGGCGGTCGGGCTGAGCGTTGAGCTCGATGGCGATGTCGTTTTCCTTGGCGGCATGAAAGATCTGCTCCAGATCGATGGCGAACGGCTCACGCCGGTTGATCAGCCGTCCGGTGGGATGGGCCAGGATGTTCACGGCCGGGTGGGCGAGCGCCTTGAGGACGCGTTGGGTCATTTCACTCTGAGGCATGTCCATTTTCGAGTGCACGGCGGCAACGACCACATCGAGCTGGGACAGGAGATCGTCGGGGAGATCCAGCGATCCGTCCGGTAGAATGTCGACTTCGCAGCCGGTGAAAACCGTGATGCCGCGGACCTTCGCCCGAGCCTGCTCGATTTCTTCGCATTGCTTTTTGAAGTCCTCGGCGCCGAGGCCCCCGGCTACTCGAACCGCCTTGCTGTGGTCCGTAATCGCGCAGTATTGATAGCCGCGCTCTTTGCAGGCGCGCGCCATCTCCAAAATGGTGCTTTCCCCGTCGGTCCACTCACTGTGCAGGTGGAGATCTCCCCGGATATCGTCGAGGGCTATCAAATCGGGGAGATGGTGCCTTTGCGCGGCTTGGATCTCGCCGCGATCTTCCCGCAACTCCGGTGGTACCCAATCCAGACCGACCGCTTGGAAGACATCCTCTTCCTTGGCGCCGCCGATCCGCTCGCCTTCCTCTATTCCCAGCTCCTCCGCCTTCTTTCCCTTCGGCACGCGGAAGATTCCGTATTCGCTGATGCGCAGGCCGCGTTCGACGCCGAGCGTACGAACTGCAATATTGTGGGCCTTGGAGCCGGTGAAATAATGCAGCGCCGCTCCGTAACAACGCTGCGGAAGAATGCGAAGATCCACCTGCAGACCCGAGCGGAGAATCACCCGGTTTTGCATTGTCAGAGGCAGCCAAAATATCGATATCGCCGACCGTCTCCATCCGGCGCCGGTAGCTTCCGGCCACTTCGAGCTGCTCGATATTGCCGCCCTCACGGAGATATTCGATAAGCGGACGCACCAACTGGTCGGCGTCCAGCAACTTGAAGCGCTTGGGGCGTTTTGCCAAATTCTGAATTGCCTGGCGAATTTTTTCGACGCTCTTCTTGCCGAATCCGGGCAGGGACTCCAGCTTGCCCGAGGCGATCGCTTGCTCAAGTTGTTTGACAGAGCTGATGCCCAACTTCTCGTAGAGTTGTTTCGTTCGTTTGGGCCCCAATCCCTCGACTTCGAGAAGCTCGTCCAGGGTGGCGGGAATCTCTTTTCGAAGCACTTTCAAGGCCTGGAGAGTTCCGGTCTTGACGATCTCCTCGACGTGTTCGGCCATGCCCTTGCCTATCCCAGGGAGGTGGAGTTTCTTGAGGTCTTTGCGTTCCGCGATGAGTTGAGAGACCGGTTGGGAGAGGCTTTCGATGGTCCGCACGGCGTTTCGGTAAGCGAGAACGCGGAACCGACCCTCGCCTTGAATCTCCAGCAGGTCTGCGTACTTGCTCAGTAGATGCGCGATCTCGACGTTCTCCATAGATGGTGCCCTATGACCAGAGGTCCCGCAGCGACCTGGGGAGCGAGTTTTTGACGTTTTCGATCTCTCCCTTACTGATGTGGCGCGCGAGAACTTTGAAAACGGCGCGCATCACTTTTTCGGGATCGACCGTGTCGTCGTCGCGAAAGACAGCCGCGATGTGATCCAGGAATTCGCTTTTATGCCGCTCCTTCACCGGCTTTCCAGTAAGTTTCCATCCCTCGTAGTAAACACCCCTAATGAGGATGGGCAGTTGTGCTCCCAAATGAACTGCTCCCTCGGCGGTGAGCCGATCCCGGAGCGCATGCAACGCCGTGCGCAACGCGAGACACGCGTTGTGCGGCCTGTTTTCCCACCCAAGCTCGGTCATCAGATCGTTTAACCACACCTGGGTTTTTTGTAGGGAGGCGTCAAAAACCTCTAATACGGTATTGCTCATGGAATTCCTCCTCTAGTGAGTTTGCGCCTCGGTCACAGCGTTGATGATCCAGCCACGTCGTGCACTCCCAATACCTCAAAGCCTTTCTCCTTGAGGAATTTGGCTATGGCATTGGCATCGCCGGAACGCAAACGCAAGTAGCACACTGGAGTGTCACCCCATTTTCCCCGATAAGTTCCAACCCCAAGAACCTCTCCTCCCTCCTGGGCAACAATCTTTGAGGCTTCGGCGACACCGCCTCCTTCCTCCCGCAGGACAAAATCGATCCGTTTGCTGGTCTCCTCTGAGGCTCCCATGACATCGAGAAAAGCTTGCAAGATATCGCTCGTCGTAATCACCCCGACCAAGCGACCATTCTCCATGACAGGCAAACCGCCAAATTTTCGCTTGAGCAAGATTTGGGCGGCGGTCTCGAGCGTGGTTGCCGGCGTCACGGTGACGGGCTTTTTTGACATTGCCGTTTTAACTACAGTCCGGTCGAGATACCCGGCATGCTCCCGGATATCCCGATCCGTGATGATACCGACGAGCTGTCCGTCACTGACAACCGGAAGTCGACGAAAACCGCCCCGTTGCATCTTCAGCCGCGCCTGGATCAACAGATCCTCTGCGGTCACCGTAACCGGATCTTTGCTCATACGCTTACCAACAAGCATAGTAACCTCCGATCAAAATCAACCCTTCGACTCGAAACCCCGGCCTTGGGCCGGGGCTCGAACTCAGGATTCCGCCCCCACGGGCGCACTGGAAGGTGCCACGGGCCTGCCCGTGGGGCTCCACGTATGACGTTGGCGGGTTTTCGCTCTCTTTATTCCTGACCAGGTCGCAATGCATGTGCCAGAAACGTGACGCGTGTGGGAAATGCCTCCGGTTGCGGTTATCGGGAAGCAAACTTCCTGTGACAAGCGCGAATTGTTCTCGGCGCTGAAAAAAAAGACTCGCAAACATTGCAAGTTTGGGAAGAATCCGTATCCGGGCGGAAAGCCATCGTTGTCCGGTCGCAAGGCGTTCCGTTGCGCAAAGCTAAGAATTCCATCTGTCGAACTCACGCTACGGCGCGCTGCTTCACAAGGCATGCGTCTTGCGACTTCAATTGTCATAAACCATTATGTTTTGCCCTTGAC
>JACPFE010000464.1 GCA_016183145.1 Deltaproteobacteria bacterium
AGCTTCGACGAACTTGCCGCCTCTTGAAAAGCCCGTTCAAGACGTTCAAGCAGTTCAAAGCGTTCAACCCCCTCCTTCATCCTCCCCCGCGACGCGGGGGAGGAAAGCATGCCCTGAGCAGCGCCGAAGGGAGGTGGGGGCGCATTTGCACGGAAGCGCATAAAGTTGACGATGTGGCGACTTACGGTATTCCCGGCGGCTTGGTTTTGCCGTCGTAGTATTCTTGCGAAAACTCCGGTTTGCGCCGTTCCGCGAACGCCGCCGAACCTTCATCGTAGTCTTTGCTTTGGCGGAGATGGGCGTAGAATTCTCTGTGCACTTCGAAGCCTTTTTCCATCCCCTGAATCTCGTAGAGCAATTTGTCTTCGATATATTCTACGGTATGCGCGGCGATGAGCCGGCCGTTGCGATTGATCGTCGTGCACAGATCGATACAGTCATTGATGAGCTTGTCCGGCTCGCTGATTTTCTGTACGAGACCGAGACGAAAAGCGGTGTCGGCGTCGATCATCTGGCCTGAGAGAGCGAACCAGTAGGCCCAGCCGGTCGGGAGTTGGCAGACATAACTCGGCCATGCCGCCATATGCGACCAGCGCACTTCTGAGCAGCCGAACTTCGACGCCGGCACGCAATATCGAGTGTGACACGCCAGCGCCAGACTGAATCCGCCGCCCACGGCGTAGCCGTTGATGGCGGCGATGATCGGTTTATGCATCTGCAAAGCGCGCAGATTGGAATACTGGCGCGGCCCGGACCTCGGTCCTTTCATCTCGCCCTTCGCAAAGGCGAGATTTTCCTTTAGGTCGCCGCCGACGCAAAAAGCATCCGCCGTGCCGGTGAGAATGATCGACCAGACATCGTCATCGGCTTTTGCCTTCTGCCAACATTCATCCAGCGCCCAGTAAAGATCGCGGCTGATGGCGTTCTTTTTCTCCGGGCGGTTGAGGCGGATGATCGCGATATGCGGTTCGCGCTTTTCGAAAATACATAGGGGTCCTGGTTCGGACATAAATCCTCCTTTGATTCAGAAGTCAGTATTTCAAAAACGGAATGGAGGGGTGA
The DNA here is from genome assembly GCA_016183145.1 of Deltaproteobacteria bacterium. Lineage (GTDB taxonomy): Bacteria > Desulfobacterota > Binatia > UBA9968 > UBA9968 > JACPFE01. The sequence continues at coordinate 1,063 of JACPFE010000464.1, forward strand.
CTGACCTCTGATCTCTGACTTCTGACCTCTGGTTAATACAACACCTTCTCATCTTCCAGTCGGGCGATCTCTGCGTCTGACAAGCCGAGTAAGTTTCTGGCGATCTCGTGGGTATGCTCGCCCATGAGCGGGGCGAGGCCGCGAACTTTTCCCGGAGTCTCCGACAAGCGCATCGGCACGTTCTCCGTCACCACGTCGCCGGCGTCCGGCTCCGTCATGTTCACCAGAAAGCCGGTGGCGGCGTACTGCACGTCGCGTTTGAATTGGTCCTCGACGTCTTGCACGACGGCCGCGCAGACATCGACTCCTTGCACCAGGTTCATCACGTCGTACGGATCATGTTGCAGGGTCCAGCTCGTGACCCACTGGTCCAATTCGTCTTTGTGCCGCACTCGTCCGAGATGAGTAGCGAAGTTGTCGTTTGGTTTCAACCCGGATTTTTGCAATAGAGCCGAGAACCGCTCCCATTCGTCCTGACTATAAACGGCGATAACGCACCAACGGTCATTGCCCTTGCACTGGTAGGGCCCGTAAGGCGCCGCGACCAGGCTGCGATTGCCCTCCGGCTTCGGCTCTCGATGATTGACCGAATATTCCAAGTATCGCGGTCCGAGCAGGGACGCGCCGATTTCCACCTGGGCGCTGTCGATCCATTGGCCGCGGCCGGTCTTCTTGCGTTGAATCAACGCTAGCACGACGCCGAAGGCGCCGGTTACACCGCCCATAAAATCCGGATGCTGGGTGCGCGGCTCCGCCGTGGCGGTCTTCGCATCGGGGTAATTCCACAGATAGGTTGTCGCCATGGTGTTGCCGACATTGGGACCATAGGTGAGATCGGCGGCGTGCGGTCCGCTGCAGCCCATGCCTTTGACGCGGATCAAAATGCAAGCCGGATTGATCTCTTTGAGCTGCGGCCAATCGAGTCCCCACTTCTCCAGAATGCCCAGGCCGTAGTTTTCGACGAGGACGTCGGATTTCTTAACCAGTTGCGTGACCAGCTCGCGGCCTTTGGGCGTCTGCATGTTCACGGTGAACGATTTCTTGCCGCGCTGGAGTTTCATGAAATCGGGATTCTTATTCCACCTGGCGGGATCTTCGCCGCGGTGGCCGTCGCCGCGCAGGCGCGTTTCGCAGCGGATCACCTCCGCGCCGAACTCGCAGAGCACCCGCGCCACCGTCGGCCCGGCGGCGCCGGTGGTGAGCTCAACGACTCTTATGCCTTCTAAAGGCAATTGTGACATCGGTTTTTATCTCAATTAAAAGATCTTTTCACCACGAAGGCACGAAGGACACGAAGGTTTCGGACCTTGATATTTTTAAACTTCTTAACTTCGTGTTTTTCGTACTACTATAGTTGAAAACTTGCGCAGCGTGCGCAAATTTTCCGGGAGTCGAAAACTCTCGGATTCGGATATTGCTCGCGCCAAGGCGCCAAGCATGCCCTGAGCAAAGTCGAAGGGACGCTAAGCGACAGGCCCA
>JACPFE010000465.1 GCA_016183145.1 Deltaproteobacteria bacterium
GTCCCCGGTTTGAGTGAAGTCGTCATGGGGGAGTAGGGCGGCGCCTTGCCTTCGGACCAGACTTCAAACATCACCGTGACCAGCACGGCCATACGCTCATTGTTGGGCCAGCGGAAAACGTTACTTTTCATCGAGTCCATTTACCACGAAGTGGGCCATGATCTTACGCTCGCCCGCCGAGAATGAAAATGGAGGGATTTCCTTCCACGTGGTGCTCTCCTCGACTCGTCATTCCCGCGCACGCGGGAATCCAGGTTCGTTGCGCCGAATTAGCCTGGATACCCGCTTTCGCGGGTATGACGGAACGTCGGCGGGCCTCTTGGTTCCCATCCCCAAACGGGTATTTTCAAAGGAGCGCACGAAGGTCACGAAGCGGCAAAACCGCTGCGCCACAGCTCGGCGACTTTGGCGAGGTCTTCGGGCGGGAGAGTCACATCGCCGGCCGCGGCGTTTTCACGCATCTGCTGTGCGTTGCGCGCCCCGGGGATCGCGATGGTTACCGCGGGGTGGGCCACGCAAAAAGCCAACGCCGCTTGACCTAAACTCTTGACCGGACCGTGGACGAGAAAGCGCAGTTTTTCCGCCTTCGCCAATTCCTTCGCAAAAGCTTCTCCTTTGAAGCTGCGCGCGCGGACATCTTCCCCCTGGAACCTTTGCTCGTCGGCCTGGGTCAATTTTCCCGTAAGAATCCCGCGCTTCAGTGGGATTCGGGTGATGATACCCACGTTGGCCGCTTGAGCGAGCGGAAATATCTCCAGCGCAGGCTCCTGCTGGAGCAGGTTGTATTCCACCTGAATCGTCTCGGCGCGCCCGCCCTTAGCGGCGGCGATTCCCTCAGCCGTGGTGTTGATTGATACGCCGTAGTAGCGGATCTTCCCTTCCTTCTTGCGCCTTTCAAGAACCTCCCATACTTCTCCGCGCTCGATCACTTCGACGTCGGGATTGTGCAGTTGATAAAGATCGATCCAATCGGTCTGGAGCCGCTTCAAGCTCCCGTGCAGCACGTCGTCGATATATTCCGGCGCAAAAATTCTCTTGCCGCGGTTCGGTCCGACCATGACGTTGCCGCCCTTGGTGGCAAGGATCACCTTGTCGCGCCGGCCCTTGAGCGCGTTGCCGAGCAGTGTCTCCGAGTAGCCGGCGCCATAGGCGTCCGAGGTATCGATGAAGTTCACGCCCAGTTCGAGCGCCGTGTCGATGGCGGCAAGCGATTCCTCGTCCTTCATCGGCCCGAAGTGGCCGGCGTGGACCATCGTGCCGAGGCCGATTACGCTGACCTTTAAACCGGTGCTTCCGAGAGTTCGATATTGCATGTTCGCTCCTTGACCCCACGATAGGACAATTGAATGACCGGATGCAAGATAAGCCCGCCTGATTTCGAAACCGAAACTTCTCGTTGACAAGCCGATGGCAATTCCATACATTTCATTTGCACTTCTACCCTGGCCTGAGCGGGCGTAATTCAGCGGTAGAATGCCAGCTTCCCAAGCTGGACGTCACGGGTTCGATCCCCGTCGCCCGCTCCAAAAATCTCCTGGAAATTGAACTACTTTGAACGAGAGTTTTAGGCCGTTTTGGCGGAATCAGTTTTGCGCTAGAGGCTTTTCAGATGGCAATAATTTTATCTTGCACTTAAGCCCGGCGGCAATGCGGTGATTTGGATTCGGTAAACCTAGACGGACGCGAAATGTGCTGCTTGCCGAATCAACCACGCGGTCCACGACGGACACTCGCACATCGTGTGACGAATTCGCCGGCGCCTCGAGCATGAGCTTCGCTGGCATGCCGACAAAAATTTTACCGCGCATGGAGACTGGAGCGAATACCTCGACGCGCAAGGGGTCGATCTGCGCAAGTTTTAGAATCGGCGAATCGTTTTTGAACTGTCCCGAGGTGTACTCTCCGGGCGAGAGAAAGCGCTCGACGACGACGCCCGAGATGGGGCTGCGGATGGTGAGTCTCGACAGCGCCACGTTGGCTCGTTCAAGCTCGAGCTCGGCCAAGCGCTTATTATCCATCGCGCTGAGGAGGGCCATCTCGGCTAAGCGCCTTTCGGTTTGCGCCTCATCGAGATCGGCGGCGGAAATAAATTGCTTCTCGAATAGTTTTTCGCTGCGCGCAAGTTTGAGCCTACTAAACGCCAACCGGGTCTCGCTTGTTTTGATCGCCGCTTCCACGTCGGCGCGAGCGCGAGCGAGCACGACTGTGGCTTGCTCCAGGTTGGACTCAAGCTGCGCGACGACTTGGCCTTTCTTGACATAAGCGCCGCGGTCGACGAAGACTTTTTCCAAGACTCCCTCGACGGGGCTGCTCAGATTCACGACCTCCTGCGGCTCAATCAGGCAGTCAAGCTCATCGCCATTCATCGTGGCCGGGTAAAGCTCGCCATGCGTAAGAAGGATAGCGCCGGCAACCCAGATAGCCATTTTGCGATTCATGGTTCGTTCCTCCGGTTATTCAAATCTTCCTGCAAAAGCTAAGGCGGTCTCCAGACGAGCGTCGGCTTTAAGGAGATCGCGCCGTATGCGTGAATGCAGCCGTTCAGCGGCGAGCTGAGCCCACCATAGCGCTGCTTTGCCAAGCCACGGACCGACCGCGCCACAACGATTCAATCTTCCGCCGAGGAGTTTCCACAGGCCGCCATGCACGGTGACGAGCTCGTCTTCGAGCGAGACAATCATCTCATAGCTGCCGGGATCGCCCTGGCGAGCGCCGCGGCCATGAAGCTGCCGGTCGATGCGCCCGGCCTGGTGGTACTCGGTTCCGATCACGTGGAGACCGCCCCGTTCGGCAACGCCGGGCGCCAAGCGAATATCCGTTCCACGGCCGGCCATGTTTGTCGCCACCGTGATGCGCCCTGCTTCGCCGGCCTGAGCGATGATCGAAGCCTCTTCCTCGTCTTGGCGCGCATTGAGCACGCAATGCGGAATTGCCGCGGCGCTTAGCAACCGGCTCAGATGCTCTGAGGCGGCGACCGAGCGCGTACCGATCAGTGTTGGCCGCTTGTCGTTATGAAGCTCGGCAGTCCGGCGCACCACGGCTTGCCACTTTTGCGCGGCAGTTTCATAGACCTGATCGCCGATGTGACGCCGGCGCGATGGCTGGTTTGTCGGCACGGGAACTACAGCCAAGCGATACACCGACCAGAGCTCGCCGCGCACTTCGCGGGCCGTTCCGGTCATCCCAGCTAGCCTTCGGTAGCGTCGAAAAAATCGCTGGTAGCTGATGCGCGATATCGGGTCGCGCCGGCTAGTGATATCGCAGCCTTCCTTGGCTTCGATGAATTGGTGTAAACCGTGCTCCCAGGATCGGTCCGCCATGACGCGCCCAGTGTATTCGTCGACAATTTGAACTTTGTTGTCTTTGACGACGTAGTGCGTATCACGCTGCATCAGGTGTTGTGCCGTCAACGCTTGGCAAAAAATTTCTTCGCGGTGCAAGGCGCCGATTCCCCACTCATCGCAACTCCGATCGTTTTTCACGATCCGCGCTCGGCCGGCATCCGTTAGCCGAATCACGCGCCCGCGCTCTTCGATGACAAAGTCCTTTCCGTGCTCGAGTTCTGCGGCAAGGGACAGCGTCGCCTGATACACCCGTCGATCGAGCATTGCTTCAGATCCTTGTGAAATGATCAGCGGCGTGCGCGCCTCATCGATAAGCACGCTGTCGGCTTCGTCGACAATGGCGAAATGAAGGCCGCGCAACAGCAGGCGAGATAACCGCGACGACGGACCGCCTAATCGTTCGATTTGTAGCTGAATACGGCTCGTCTTCTGTCCCAAAGCGATGCGATCTCGAAGATAATCGAAAACCAATTCCTTGTTTGTGCAATAGGTCACGTCGCAGGCGTACGCTTGACGGCGCGCCGCGGGATGCAGGCCGTGCGTGACAACCCCGACGCTAAGACCGAGCGCTTCGTACACAGGTTTCATCAACCCGGCGTCGCGTTTTGCCAGATAATCATTGACCGTGACTATATGAACGGGCATCCCGGCAAGTGCGGCGGTGCATGCGGGTAGGGTCGCAGTGAGCGTTTTGCCCTCGCCGGTGTCCATTTCCGCGATCATGCCGTTGAGCACAATCCATCCGCCCATGATCTGGACGTCGAAATGCCGCTTTCCCAGAGTGACGGTGGCCGCCTCGCGGACCAGCGCGAATGTCTGAGCCGCGTCCTCGGGATTGAAACCATGCTGCCGCAGGCGCAGGCGCAGTGCGCCGGCGAATTCCAGCAAGCGTCGCCCGTCGAAGTTTTTCACCGCGCCGCCTTGAACCGAGACCTGCTGCGCAAACGTTTTGAGTTCGAGCCGGCGGATATGCAATCGACGAGCGGCGGGGCCGACCAGGCGCGCGCAGAATTGTTCGATCGGCCCGTCACCCGGCTGGCGCCGTTCCGAATAGGCGCCTCTCGGCATGCCGACTTTTTCTAGGGGAGTGCTAAACATAAAATTGTGACAGAAAAAGTTGCCTCAACGTTCGGTGCCAGCGCGTTACCAGCGGCTCCCAGCCATGGTCGAAACGGACATAAAGTCGCCCGCCAAAAGTGTTGATGCCCGCGTTCGAGGGCAGCGCCAAGTCAAACTGAAAGATTTTTTCGATCGTTTTTGTGCCCTGACGGTCCAACGGATCTACCGCAATCGCGCCGCCGCCTTGGCTGCCCAGGGCGGTCGTCGGAAGCTGCTCGCTCGCCGCGGGAACTTCCCGCTTAATGACAGTTGAAAACGAATGACTCGGGCGATCGACAAGCCGCACTTCAATGTTCTGAGTACGGTGGCGCACGAGATCGACCTCTGCCTCTGGAACCACAACTCGAGCCGTCAGTGCGGTAAGATCGAGGACATATCCGAGGGGTGTCCCTTGTCGAACGAAGCGCCCCGGCAACTTGGATGCTTCCGGCAGTTCAAATATTCCATCAGCCGGGCTGCGGATCACGAGCTCGTTAACGCGCTCGCGAGACCGGGCGAGACGTTCTTTGACGTGGGCGATTTCATCTTTTAGGAGTTGCGCTTGCCGGGGATTGACCAGCCACTCAGCCATGTACCGAGTTTCTAATTCTTCAACTCGAAACTCGAGCAC
>JACPFE010000466.1 GCA_016183145.1 Deltaproteobacteria bacterium
TCAGACCCTTCACAATATTCCCGCCGCTGAGAGATCCGACGAAGGTGATGCCAAGGAGCGCGAGCATAAAGAACTCGGGAGAACCGATAGAGAGGACCAACGGGGCGGCAATGGGGATCGCCAGGGCCAAGACAAAGGCGCCAAAAATAGCGCCCACCAATGAGCTCATCAAAGCTGCGCCTAGAGCTCGCCCGGCCTCTCCCTTCTTGGCCATCGGATGTCCATCGACGATCGTCGACGCGGTCGTGCCCTCACCGGGGACGCCGAAAAGGATTGAGGTGATGTCTCCAGTCGTAGCGGTTACGGCGTTTGACCCCAACAGAAAGGCGAAGGCCGATGTGGGGTCCATTTTGTAGATGAATGGGAGCATGAGCGCCAGCGTGGCGGCGCCTCCCAGACCTGGCAGAATGCCGACCCAGAAGCCGATAAAGATACCTACCAGCATGAAGAAGAAGGCTTGCTGGCCCTGATTGGTAAAAGGCAGGATGCTGATCAGCGCGTTGTAAAAGCTCTCGACATATTCCATCGGCTACCTCACCCGCTACTTACTCGGCTTGGTCAATAGGAAGCTGAGAAGCTCTTTAGCATTCGGAGTAATCGACAGAATCTTGCTTACATGACTTTCGATCTCCTCCCCAGAGACGTAAGTTACTTCCAACTTGGCTTTTTTCGCTTCAGCTACAAACTCCGGGTCTTTCATGGTGTCAGCGTAGCCTTTGCGGAGCAGTAGGAGCCGCTCCTTCGGTATGCCTGGTGGAACCGCAAAGGGACGCTGAAACTCGTAACTCCCTACCCAAGTATGATAGGCGGAAAGGTTGTCCTCGCCCTTGATGACTTCTGGAATGAGCGGAAGGTCTTTGACCTCAGGGTCGGGCTCCCGGCGATGGATCAAAAACGGGATCAGCTTTTCATCGCCCTTCGCGTCCAGCATAGGTCTGGCCGTCGTCCGCGCCGACTCCCAGCCCCAACAACCGCCGTCCACTTCCTTTCTTCGCATGGCCACGTAGATCGTACTGCTTCCTTCATAGCCGCTGACCACTTTGAACTTCGTCCCGATGGTCCGGTTCAATATCTGAGGCGTGTCGTCGTAGGTCGACCCGGGTCCGGTTGAACCCATCTTGATCTCGCGGTTGGCGCCAAGAACATCTTTTAAGGATTTCAATCCGGTGTGGGCCATGATGCTACAATGAGGCGTACCCTTGGTTGGCGCGCCGACCCAGCCGAGCTTGCGGGCGTCGAGCCTTACGGCTTTATCGCCCAGCGCCTGCCGTAGCACATAGGCGCTGTTCCAAATTCCGACGAACAGACCGTCGGGTTTACCGCTATTGTATGTGTAGTTCGCCGCAATCAGGCTCCCGGCGCCGGTCATGTTCTCCACGACGATGGTGGGGTTTCCAGGAATATGCTTCCCAATATGCCGCGCGACGGTCCGAGCCGAGAGATCATAGCCCCCGCCGGGCGCGAGTCCCACCACAAAGCGGATCGTCTTACCCTTGTAGAAGTCATGGCTGGATGATTGAGCATGAACTGCAGTAAGTAACCAGATTCCTGCTACCACGGATATCGATAACGATATTTTCGCCTTCATGATCCCCTCCTGGGAATGAGTTCTAATAGCGGGCCAATTTTCCCGTGGCTTATTTTTTCGGTTTCACCATCAAGAAGTCGAGGACCTCTTTGGCCTTGGGTGTAATCGCCAACATCTCGTCCACATACTTTTCAATCTGTTCGCCGGAAGTGTACGTTACTTCAAACTTCACTTTTTTAGCCTCAGCTACAAACTCCGGGTCGTTCAGAGTATCGCCGAAGGCTTTACGCAGGAGCTGCAGACGTTCCTTTGGTGTTCCAGGCGGCACGGAATAGGGCCGCTGAAACTCGTAGGTTCCGACCCAGGTTTTATAGGCCGCAAGCTTGTCCGGATCCTTTTTTAAAACATCAGGTAGTAGCGGAAGGTCTTTTACTTCGGGTTCTTCCCACCTACGGTGAATGAGATAAGGGATCAATCTGTCATCGCCCTTGGCGTCGAGCATCGGTCTAGCGGTAGTTCTCATCGACTCCCAGGTCCAGCAACCACCGTCCACTTCTTTTCTGCGCATGGCCACAAGAATCGTGCCGGTGCCCTCGTAGCCGGAGACCACCTTGAACTTGGTCCCCAAAGTCAAATTTAACATCTTCGGCAGGTCCTCATAGGTCGATCCCGGTCCGGTGGCCCCCATTTTGATTTCTCGATTTGACCCCACAATATCATCGAGGGTCTTAAACCCGGTAAAGGCCATGATGCCGCAGATGGGTGTCCCTTTGGTCGGAGAGCCGATCCAACCAACCTTGCGCCCATCGAGCCTTACGGCCTTGTCGCCAAGAGCTTGACGCAGGACAAGAGCACCGTTCCAGGTCGCCACAAACAGACCATCGGGTTTGGCGCTATTGTAAGTGTAGTTCGCCGCGATAAGGCTCCCGGCCCCGGTCATGTTTTCGACGACGATGGTGGGATTGCCGGGAATATGCTTTCCCATGTGGCGTCCGATAGTTCTCGCTGCCAGATCATACCCTCCGCCAGCCGCTTGTCCCACCACGAACCGGATTGTCTTGCCCTTATAAAAGTCATGGGTCGATGATTGAGCAGGAACCATAGCAAGTAAAACGAGGCCAAATATCACGGCTATAGGTAACCACAACTTCGCTTTCATGTTTCTCCTCCTGCCTGCGAGCTTAAGAGTCGGCTTTTCCCGGCCAGCCTATTTCTTTGGCTTCACCATTAGAAAGTCCAGCAGCTCCTTGGCCTTGGGAGTAATCGCCAGCATCCCCGCTACATGTTTTTCTGTCTCCTCCCCTGATACGTAAGTGACTTCAAACTTCACTTTTTTAGCCTCGGCCAGGAACTCCGGATCTTTTACGGTGTCAGCGAAGGCTTTACGCAGTAGCTGGAGACGCTCCTTGGGCGTCCCAGGCGGGACACTAAAGGGCCGCTGAAACTCGTAGGTTCCAGCCCAGGTCCGGTAGGCCGCCAGCTTGTCCTCATCCTTTCTTAAGACCTCGGGAATGAGAGGCAGGTCTTTTACTTCTGGATCCGACCATCGGCTATGGATAAGGAAAGGGATTAGCTTCTCATCGCCTGTCGCGTCGAGCATAGGCCTGGCAGTTGTTCTCCCCGACTCCCAGGTCCAACAGCCGCCCTCTACTTCTTTCCTCCGCATAGCCACCAGGATCGTGCCCGTTCCTTCATAGCCGCTAACGACCTTGAACTTCGTTCCCAGGGTAAGATTCAGTATCTTGGGCAGGTCATCGTAGGTCGATCCCGCTCCGGTGGCACCCATTTTAATTTCTCGATTTGCGGCCAGAACGTCGTCTAGCGTCTTCAATCCGGTGTAGGCCATGATGGTACAAAAAGGTGTGCCTTTGGTTGGAGCGCCGATCCAGCCCAGCTTGCGGGCATCGAGCCTTACGGCCTTATCACCCATTGCCTGACGCAGCACATAGGCGCTATTCCAGATCCCTACGAACAAGCCATCCGGCTTGGCGCTGTTGTACGTGTAGTTCGCTGCGATAAGGCTCCCGGCGCCGGTCATATTCTCAACAACGATCGTCGGATTTCCAGGAATATGCTTTCCCATGTGACGTCCGACGAGGCGAGCCGAGAGATCATAGCCGCCGCCTGCCGCGAATCCGACGACAAAGCGGATGGTTTTGCCTTTGTAGAACTCTTCAGCTTCAACCTGATGCAGAGGACTACAGACAAAAAGTGCCAAAATGACCGAGATCACCGGCAGGATTTTGTGATCCATGATATCGA
>JACPFE010000491.1 GCA_016183145.1 Deltaproteobacteria bacterium
CCCGGATAGCGACGACGCTCCGGTCCTGAAGTTTCCTAAGAGCCTCAAGGGATTCGGCCAGTTTTTCCTGCGGCGTGGCCATGAGATTGCCCTATCGTTAGGTTTTGGCGCGAGCTCTCATTAGGTTATTATGTTGTACCAATTTCAGGTTATTGTGTCGAGAGGCGCTTGGGTTTAGACCTGGTGGACCTGGGACCTGGTGTCAGGCTTAATTTAATGTACGTGGAAAAAGCTCGATGGTGTTCACGAGAATTCGGTCGTTAGGCCCCCCAGCGTCAATGGCACTATGTAGTTTGTGATCAGATCTCGTCGGCCTAGCCGATAAACTTCTCGATGGCGGCGGCCATTGCTTCGGGCACCTCGAACATGGGGAAATGGCTGCGGGCGTTTAGTCTTAGCACCGTGAACCAAGAATGCTTGGCGGCGAAGGATTGCTGGGCGGCCAAATACCTTGGCTCTTCGGGCTGGGCGTATAGGTGCAGCACCGGCAGCGGCGGATCTAAAGCCGCGAGCGTTTGCAGGGGCGTGCCCATATCCGCGTAGGCGGTGGAGATTTCCCGTGCCGCGCGCGCCCACATTTCAGGGCCGTAGGAGCCCATCTCCTCACGCACGAAACGAATGAGCGCCGCGTTGTCGACATCGCCCAGCCAAACCGAAGAGATCCGCTCGACCGTTTCCCGCCAGCGTTGCGGCGACTGCATGCCGTCCAACGCTTCGAAGAACTCCCGCGGCGGCTGCATCATGATGATCCAATCGAGCAGAACGAGTTTTTCCACCCGAACCCCTAGCCGGCGATGTAATTCGATGGCGACCCAGCCGGCGTGGGAGAGGGCGACCGGGACGATGCTCCGTGCACCGCTCGCGTCAATGACGCTCACGGCATCCGCCACCAGCTCTTCGATGCCGAAATCTCCCACCGGCGCACCCGACTCGCCATGGCCTCGCCAATCGAGCGCCAGGGTGCGACGATGGCCGCCGCATAAGGGCGCCAAGCTCTGAAATACCGTGCGGTTCGCGCACCAACCGGGAAGCAGCAGGAGCGCCGGCTCTCCTTGTCCCAGGTCATCATAGGCGATCGAAACGTCACCTGAAGTTGCGCGTGGCATAATCCCGCTCCCTTGGTTTCTGGAACTTCAGGCATCCGTGTGGATAACCTGACACTATCCCTTTGTTTTCGTTCACCACGAAGAGCCCAGCGCGGCATAGCCGCAACCAAAAAGTAAAAAGAGATTGCACCACGAAGTCACGAAGGTCACAAAGTTTATGATCACATATATTTCCGAAACCTTCGTGCTCTTCGTGTCCTCCTTCGTGGTGAATACTCCTCCACAGTAAACCCGGAATAGCCTCATTTCTCGATAGACCCACACTCGCAGCCGGCCGAAAGCGGCGATTGGTTAAAGATACGACAGTGTAACGCTGCCGGCAAGATTTTTCATCTCCCGGTAGCGAACCGGCGACAACGGTTATAATGTAATGCGTTGATGAACGAGTTCAGCGACTTTCGCGCGCGCTTCCCCGTCATCCTCAAAACCCTCGCCGTTGGTATCCCGGCGGGCTACCTGTTCCACCGTCTGCACACGCCGATTCCCTGGATGATCGGGCCGATGATCGCCGTCGCCGCGCTCAATTTGATGGGCGTCCGCATGCACTCGCCGCCTTTTGGGCGGCAAATGGGGCAGGTGATTCTCGGCTCGGCGGTGTCGCTCTATTTCACGCCGACGGTGGTGGCGGCGTTGGGTGACAATTTTCCCGCCATCGCGGCGGCCACCGTCGCGGTTTTTCTGGTCGGCGGGCTCGGCGCATTGACCCTGAGCCGGGCCTCTGGCGTAGATGGGAAATCTACCTTCTTCGCCTCGATCCCGGGCGGCGCCATGGCGATGGCTGTGCTGGCGGAGCGCTACGGCGCCAAGATCGCGCCAGTGGCGGTCGCCCATAGCCTGCGCGTCTCCATCGTCGTCATCCTGATTCCCTTCGCGCTGACCTACGGCGGTTTCCCGCTCGAGGCGGCGGCGTACCGGCCCGAGGTGCCGCTCAACTTTTCGATACTGGTGCCGTGGCTGGCGTTCGGCTGCGTGTTGGGCGAGGTGTCGGAACGGCTGGGCTTACACAACGGTTACTTGCTGCTGCCGATTTTTTTCGGCGCCGCTGTGACCATGAGCGGCATCCCACTGTCCGCCGTGCCGCGCTGGATGACCGACTTTGCCCAACTGATGTTCGGCCTGGTGTTGGGTGCGCGCTATGAGCGCGCCTTCTTCGCCCGCTATAAGTTGTTCATCCCCTTTGCGCTGCTGAATTCGTTTTTCATCCTGTTCGCCTCGGTCGCGGTCGCAGCGATTCTCGCCTGGGCCTTCGGCCTGCCCATCGCCACCATGATTATCGCCACGTCTCCCGGCGGGCTGGCGGAGATGACCATCCTCGCGCAAGCCCTGCAGATCAGCGTGCCGCTGGTGGTCGCCTTCCACTTGTTCCGGGTGGTGATGGTCAACCTGGGCACGCAGTACATCTACGCCTGGGCCGTACGCATGCTGGGCGGGAATCCCGGCTAGCGGGAGCTGGCGTAATATTCGACGCGCCGCTCAAGCAAAGCAACGGCCTCGGAGAGCGCGAAAGCAAACATGAAAACGATGATCACCAACGCCCAGAACTCCTCCATGAGAAAATGTTGCGAATAGAGCTCGAACAACTCTCCCACGCCAAGAATCGCAATTAGCAGTTGGCCGATGACGACGCCCTTTACGCCGCGGATGACGCTCAGCCGGACGCCCGCGAGAATTTCGGGCAGGGCGCAGAGAATGAGCACTTTCGTGTAGAGTTGGTAGCGCCTCGCGCCGAAGCAGCGCGCCATTTCGACGAGCGAGCGGTCCGCCTGCTTAATCCCCACCTGCGTGTCCAGGAGGATGACGAAGACCGCGAAGAGAAAAACCGTGATCACCACGGTGGATTCGCCAATGCCGATCACCGCCATGAGGATCGGCACCAACGCGGAAATCGGGGCGCTGACAAAAATGTTCACCCACATGCCGAGGACCTTGCCCAGGCTCGCCACCCGCGCCATGAGCACCCCGAGAGGAATTCCGACCAGGAGCGCAAACGCCATACCGACGGCAAAAGAACGCAGCGAAATCATCACTGCCTTGCTGAACTTCTCGGTGGGGACGATGGTGAATCCAGCGATCACCACGCTGGAGAACGGCGGCACGATCGTCGAAAGTTTTGCCCGGCCGATGATTTCCCAGACGATGAACCAAACCACCAGAGAGAAAAAAATCGGAATTCTCCTGCCTAGCAGCGTCATATCAATGGGAGAATTGGCGCTTTGGAGTCATGGAACGTTGGGTATTGGGTGTTAAGCGCATCACTCCATTTCTTCAAACGTAGTGTTTCAGGATTTCCCATATCTCGTCCACCGCGTCGAGATAGTTTTTATCCCGCCGGATCTCGTCGGGATTTCGTCCCTCTCGATCGATGTTTGGGCGGATGATGTTCGATATCGTGCCCGGGCGGGGCGACAACAGGATGATCTGGTCCGAAAGATAAGCCGCCTCTTCGATACTGTGGGTGACGAAGATGACGGTCTTGTGCTTGTGCCTGAGCAGATCCAAAAGCTCTTCCTGGAATTTACGCCGGGTCTGTTCGTCGACCGAAGAAAACGGCTCGTCCATGAGGATGATGTCGGCATCCACCGAAAGGGCGCGGGCCAGCCCGACCCGCTGCCGCATACCGCCCGAAAGCTGGTGCGGATAGCTCGCTTCAAAAGATTTGAGCCCGACCTCGGCGATATGTTTTCGCGCGATGGCATGGCGCTCCTGTGCGGGAAGACCGCGCAGTTCGAGACCGAAAGCGACGTTGCGCAAGACGTTCGCCCAGGGCAGTAGCGCGAAGTCCTGGAACACAAAAGCGCGTTCGGGACCGGGCCCGTCTACTTTTTTTCCTTTCACCCAGATTTCACCATGGGTAGGCGGAATCAGCCCGGCGATGATTTTAAGGAGCGTTGTCTTGCCGCAACCGCTGGGGCCCAAAAACGTGGAGATTCTGCCCTCAGGCAGCGCCAGGCTGACGCCCGCGAGCGCTTCGACCCCGCCCTCGTAGGTCATGTCGATTTCCTTCACCTCGACGATCGTTTCAGCCGGCATCCTCGAGACCTCGCGTTTCAGGCGGAAAGAGTCTTTGCTCCAGGCGCTCGAGGGCGTGGATCGTCAATGCCGCGAACAGGATGATCGACGCGATTGCGGCGAACATCTCCGGGTAGTCGGCCACCGAGCTGTGGTAGGTGATGAGATCGCCGATGCCCGTGGGCGTGATCAAGAGCTCGGCAATGACGATGCCGATGAATCCCATCGCCAGCCCCAGCCGCAGTCCGGCGAAGATCAGGGCGGCCGCATGGGGAAGGATGATCTTTATCATTTCCTGTCGTCTTGTTCCCAAGAAGGCGCGGCACATCTGGATCAGCGATGGGTTGGTATTACGGATTCCCTTATAGGAATTCATCACAATCACGGGCGCGGCCAGGACCACGACGGCGAGCACCTTGGAGGTAAGCCCGATGCCATACATGTAGGTGATAAGCGGGATGATCGCCGCCATCGGCGCCGCCTGAAGGATGATGAAAACGGGCAGGCTGAACCACTCGATGGCGCGGGAGAGCCCCATACCAATGCCGAAGCCTATTCCCGCCACGCTGCAGAGCACGATGCCGATAATCAGCGGTTGGAGCGTGGAGAGATAGGCTTTAGGGAGACTCCCGTCGGCGAGCATGCGCAGCAGCGCCAAGAGCGTCTTGCTGAAAGGCGGAAAGGCGAAGCTGATCGGCCAGCGCCCGGCGATTTCCCAGAGGCCGAAGAAGAGCGCGAAGGAAATCAGTTGCCAAACCAAAGGGGATATTACCGCGCTCTTTCGCTCCACGAGGTCGGTTCCTGAGAGGTCGCTATAGTGACAGCAATAATTGTGTTGACATAAATCACCCTCCCCTTAATCCCCTCCCGTCGAGGGAGGGGAGACTTCTTAGGTTCCCTCTCCCCCCGTGGAGTAGCTACTCGATTGGGTCTACAGTCTCAACCGTGGTAAATACTCCACGGGGTTAGGGTGAGGGGTATGTAAGCTTATTTATAACCGTTACTATAGCAGTGGTGGAGTAATGGAGTATTGGATTTCAAACGCGATACTCCAACACTCCGGTGCTCCAATACTCCGTTGTCGCTTTTCACTTGACGTTGGCGAGCGCGGCCTTGAGCGGAGCCAAGTGCCAGAAATCCTCCGCTTTCAAGTTCTCGCCCTTGATGGCGCCGGAGAGGCTGTAAAACTCCAAATCGTTCTTCGCGGCGTTTGCCAGCCCCCCGTCGTTGGGGAACACGCCGTTTTGCACCGCTTCTTGAAAGAAGGGCAGAATTTCATCTTCCATTTTGGCGGGAAGATCTTTCAACAATCCGAGCTTCTTGCGTTCGTCGAGCACCCACTTCGGGTTCGCGTTGATCGCGCGGTTGACCTTCACCAGCTCTTCCAGAAAGATCCGGATGGCGGCCTGGTTCTTATCCAGGAACTCTCTCGTGGCAAACAGCGCCTCGTCGCTCGCTTTGACATCGCCGAGCGGCAGGACGATGAATCGGTCGGGAGCCTCTTTCAGGACCATGTTTTTGTTCGACGCGTCGAGAATCGTCGCCTTGATGTTGCCCTTCAAAAGCGCCAGGCGGCGCACCTGGGACCCCGGAACGTAACTGACGTTCTTGTACTTGATCCCGTGCTGCTTCGCCGCGAGGATCATGATCGCCTCGGTCCCCGAGCCGCGCCCCTGCACGGCGATCTCCTGACCGTCCAGGTCCTTCCAGCTCTTGTAGCTCTCCTTGGCGACGACCGGGAAAAATTGCAATGCGCTTAATTGATAAAAAAACCGGATCGGCACGGTTACTTTCTGCAGCGCCGCGTAGGGTGTTCCCTGGCCGACGTCGGCCTGGCCGTTGATCACGGCCTGGGTCGCGACTTCCTCGCTCTTGAACGCCGTCACTTCGACATCCACGCCGCGCGCCTTGGCGCGCTCCACGGCGATCAGGAGCGGCAGCTCATCGATCGAGATAACATCGCCCAGGGCGTACCTGATTTTGGTTCTGCCCTGCGCCGCTGCATCGCTCGCCAAGGTGCCGGCAAAAACGATGAGAAACAGTAGACTGACAACCGACTTCGCTATTGGAACCATCATAGCCACCTCCTGTTTTTGATCGGGACTCGCGTGAGTATGGCAAAATCGGGCTGACTGTCAAGGAGTCTTTTTAGAATCTTTACCATCCAGCACTTGACGCTTATCGATCTCTCCCCTATTTTACGCGAAGCTAGGTTTTAATGGATGCCAGTCGCATGATAAATCGGGAGGAAGTTGATGCCTTATAAAAATATCGGCAAGTCTGTGCCGCGGCTCGAAGGAGCGGAAAAGGTAGACGGCCGGACTCGCTACGCGGCGGATATTGATTTGCCGGGCGCGCTGTGGGCGAGGCTCTTGCGCAGCCCGCTGCCGCACGCGCGCATCCTGAGCGTCGATACGTCGAAGGCGGCGCGGCTTGCGGGCGTGCGCGCGGTTATCTCGGGGCCCGATATCCCGCCGGTGTTGACCGGACTCAGAATGAAAGACATGCCGGTCCTCGCCCGCGAGCGGGTGCGCTACGTCGGCGAGCCCGTGGCGGCGGTGGCCGCGGACAGCCCTGAGATTGCCGAGGAAGCATTAAGCTTGATCGATGTTCAGTACGAAGGATTGCCATTCGTCACCGACCCGGTGGAGGCGATCCGGCCGGGAGCGCCCGTGCTGCACGAGAATCCCGCCGCGTACAAGAACGCGCCCGAGCGCACCACCGATCTTCCCAACGTTCAGTCTCTGGGACAGTGGAGCAACGGCGATATCGAGGCGGGTTTCAAAAAGGCCGCGCGGGTCTTCGAGCATACCTTTCGCACGCCGCTCGGCTTTCACGCCTACATCGAGCCGCACGCCTGCGCCGTGCGCATCGGCACCGGCGGCCAAATCGAGATCTGGGCGTCCAACAAATCGCCGTTCACGCTGCGCGACCGTCTCGCGCGCGATCTCGATCTCGACGCCAAGAAAATCAAAGTGCACATCCTGCCGGTGGGCGGCGATTTCGGCGGCAAGACTTCGGTGATCGAAGTTCCGCTCTGCTACTTCCTGGCGGAGCGGGCGGGCAAGCCGGTTAAAATGGTGCATAGCTATGCCGAAGAGTTGGCGGCGGCGGCGCACCGCCATCCCGCCGTGATCACACTGCGTACCGGCGTCGACGGCGATTTTCGGCTGTGCGCCCTCGATGTTAACGCGATTTTCAGCGGCGGCGCCTACGCGGCACTCAAGGCTAACGCCGAGGTCACCGTTCAAGGACCCCGCCGGGTGGCGAGCTACTATCGCATTCCCGCGATCCGCGTCGAAACGCTTTGCGCCTACACAAATCAAGTCTCCTGCACCCAGACGCGCACGCCGGGAAGCCCGCAGGTGGTTTTCGCCATGGAATCGCAGATCGACATCATCGCGCGGGCTCTGGGCATGGACCCAGTCGCGTTTCGCCGCAAGAATCTGCTCAACGATGGCGACCCCTCGCCGTTCGGCCAAAAGCTCAAGGGAATTCTCGCCAAGGAAACGTTCAAGAAAGCCGTCGACGCTGCGGGTTGGAAAAAACCGAAGGCGAAAAACGTCGGGCGCGGTGTGGCGATATACGAGCGCCCATCCGGAGCGGGCCGCTCGGGCGCGGCGATCACCGTCGATGGCGACGGCGGCGTTACGGTGCAGGTGGGCGTGCCCGACGTCGGCCCGGGGATTCACACCGTCGTGCAACAGATCGTGAGCGAGGTCCTGGAGGTCCAACGGGAGAAGGTAAGCGTCCGGGTCGACGATACCGACAGCTCGCCCTACGATTCGGGCACCGGCGGCAGCAAGTCGACCAACAGCGTCGGCCATGCGGCCTATCAAGCGGCCTCGGAGATCAAGGAAAAGATTCTCGCGTTGGCAGCGGGCCGGCTCGGCTGCAAGCCGGAGGAGATCAAAGCGGACAAAGGCCGCTACGCCGCGCCGGGACGCAAGGCGACGGCCTTCACCGAGCTAATGCGCCTGGCCGTCGAGGAGAATCGCGGACCGATTACACACTTGAGCGTCTACGAGCCGTCGCGGGCACCGATCACTTCGTTCGCTGCGCAGGTCGCCGAGGTCGAGGTCGATCCCGCCACCGGGCAGGTCAAGGTGAGAAAACTCACGACGGTCCACGACGCCGGCAGGGTTTTGAATCATCTTACATACCAGGGGCAGGTAGACGGCGGGGTGGTCACCGGCCTGGGCTTCGCGCTGATGGAGGACAATTCCTTGGTGGACGGCAAAATCGCCGTGGGCAATCTCGGCGAGTTCAAAATACCGAACGCGGCCGACGTTCCAAAGCTGACGACGCTCTTGATGGAAAGCGCCACCGGGCCAGCGCCGTTTGCGGGCAAGGCGATCGCCGAGATCCCCAATGTCCCGACGGCGGCGGCCGTGGCCAATGCCATCGAGGACGCCGTGGGCGTGCGGATTTTCGACCTGCCGCTCACCGCCGAGAAGATTTACGCGGCGCTGAAAACGAAATAAGTCGTGTTCGTGGCTCGTGCTCGTGACCGTCGAGGAGATTACCCGATCGAGAATTATTGGTTCTTCGAAGTTTGTTGTAAAGAAATATGCACCACAGAGACGCGAAGTTCGCAGAGAGTTCTTTTTATTCTCTCTCCTCCGCGACCTCGGCGGCTCGGCGGTGAGCTACGTCGAGTCCTTAACGCCGATTTCTATAGCAGTGCGGTGGCGAACTTTTTGATCCAATGACTACAATAACAAATTCAAAGGAGGATAGAACCATGCCAAGAATCGCACATATCGCCATTCTCGCCGCGGAGCCGGCGAAGCTTGCGGAGTTTTACCAGACCGCCTTCGGCTTTAAAGAAGTCGCCCGCAGCGGCGAGGACGGCGATGCCATTTATGTTTCCGACGGCCATATCAATTTAGCCCTGCTGCCGGCGCGCAACCGGCGCGAAGGTATTTTCCACTTCGGCATCCAGGTGGAAGACGTCAAGGGCGCGGCGGCGACGGCACTGGCAGCCGGCGCCACCGGCGGCAAGGCCGAGCTGCCCAGAGACGGTCGCTTCGCCGAGACTTTCGTCCTCGACCCGGTGGGCACCCGCGTCGATCTGTCGCAGGGCTGGAAAGTTTAATTGGTTCCACGCAAGTGCAGTCTGCCAGATGGGCGCCGCGCCCTCACCCCTTCCCTCTCCCGCTTGCGGGAGAGGGTGAGGGAGAGGGTATCTCGCGCAAAGACGTAAAGCATGCCGTGAGCGAGTATTGACGTCCGTTAGCGGCACAAGGTAAGAATCGAGTGCATATCCCTTTTATTCGGGACGCAAAAGGAGTTACGCAACATGGAGCTGAACCAAAAGAGACATGACTTTTCGTCGCGAAATCTGATCACGACAACTGCATCAGCCGATGGTCCCGCCGGTGCAAGCGGCCCGGTGCCCTACGGAGCGGGCATTGGAAAGATTCCGGCGAGCTGGGACTTGGAGGCGGACGTGGTCGTGATCGGTTCGGGCGCCGCGGGTCTTCCCGCTGCGATCAAGGCGGCCGACGGCGGCGCGTCCGTCATTGTTGTCGAAACGAATTACGATGTCGGTGGGCACGGGATCATTAGCGGCGGCAATGTGCCATTGGGCGGCGGCACCAGCGCGCAGAAAAAATACGGCATC
>JACPFE010000046.1 GCA_016183145.1 Deltaproteobacteria bacterium
ACCTGTTCTCGATATGCGTCATGAGAGAAGTAAACAACTCTCGCGTCGAAGGCGAGAGGTTTCAATTCTCATCGGCTCGAAGCCGACAAAAAACATTCCCTCTCCACCACGTCTTCGTGGGGGAGAGGGTGAGGGTGAGGGTGAGGGGGGCAACGCATGCGAACCCTCACCCCTGCCCTCTCCCGCATCCGCCAGAGGACGGATAAGCCTCAGGCTGAAGCGGGCGAGGGTGTTCTCGCTTTTCTCCCTTGGATTGGACACGTCGCGCAATATATTTCGCCTGACGGAGAGGGACTTTAACCATCCCCGAGAGAGACATTAAACCTTTCCCCGCGCCGCTTCCAACGCGAGAAAAACTTTCTCCGCCTTGATCGGCAAGTCCTTGATGCGCACGCCGACGGCGTCGTAGATCGCGTTGGCGATGGCCGGCGCCACGGGAATCAAGGCGCTCTCGCCGATGCCTTTGGCGCCGAACGGGCCGTTGCGGTCGGGAGTCTCCACCGCGATCGGGTCGATGACCGCCGGCATGTCGCCCAGCGCAGGCAGGACGTAATCGACGAGATTGGGATTAATCAGTTGGCCGTTGTCGTAGGCGATCTCCTCGAACAGCGCCTGGCCGATGCCGGTGATCGCCGCGCCGGCAAGCTGCTGGCGGCAGCCGAGCGGGCTGATGGCCTTGCCGACATCGACGGCCGATGCGTACTTCAAAAGCTTGATCTTGCCGGTCTCCTCGTCCACCTCGACTTCGGCGGCGCCGGCGGCGTAAAACCAGAACGCCGACGTGCTCTTTTCGCCGAACTCGTCTTTGACGGAAGTTTTGACTTGCCCGTCGCCGACCAGCGTGCCGCCCGGCATGCCGAAGCGCTTGAACATGACATCGGCGTAATCGAGCGTGGATTCAGGCAGCCGTATTTTCCCGCCAGCGAAATTGATCCGATCCTCCGGCACGCCATATTCTTTGGCGACGATTTGTTTGAGCTGGCGCATGATGTCCTGCGCCGCGAGTTGAACGGCCTTGCCCATATGGAATGTCGAGCGGCTTGACGAAGTCGTCAAATCGTAAGGCACGACGTCAGTATCGACGCCGAGAACCTGAATCGTTTGCAGCGGAATGCCCAATTCCTTGCCGGCGATCTGCGCCAGCGTCGTTTCCGATCCCTGCCCCATCTCGACCGTCCCCGCGTAAATAGAAAGGCTCGCATCCTCGTTCATCTTCACCACGGCGCAGGAAACCGAGGGCGTAATCGTCGCCTTGATCATGCACGCAATGCCTTTTCCCCGCTTTACTCTCGCCCCCTCGGTGCCAGGCGCTTGGCGCAGAGCGCTTTGCGCAGAGCCCGCTTTGTCTCCCCACCCGATCGACTTCGCCACTTCATCGAGGCACTCCTTCAGCCCGACCGCGCGCAGGGTTTCCTCCGTGACGAATTTGTCGCCCTCGTCGTAACCGTTCTTCAAGCGGATTTCGAGCGGGTCCATCTTCAGCGCCGCGGCGATGATATCCATCTGCGATTCCACCGCCCAGGCCGATTGCGACACGCCGAAGCCGCGGAACGCGCCCGCCGGCGGCTTGTTGGTGTAGACGGAATAGGAATCGATTTTTAAGTTGGGAATCCGGTAAGGCCCCGCCGCGGTATAGCCGGATTTCTTGGCGACGCGCGGGCCGATCTCGGCATAAGCGCCGGTGTCGAGATGGATCTCGCATTCCCGCGCTACCAGCGTGCCGTCGTTCTTGACGCCGGTCTTCATCCGCAGCACCGCCGCGTGCTTGGTGACCGTGTAGAAAACCTCTTCGCGCGACAGCACCACGCGCACGGGCCGCCCGGCTTTTAACGCGAGAGCGACCGTGATCGGTTCGATTTTCGGATAGACCTTGCCGCCGTAGCCGCCGCCGAGATAGGGCACAATGATGCGCACCTTGGACACCGGGACTTTGAAAATATTGGCGAGCTGCGTGCGCACTACAAATGGATTTTGCGTCGTCGCCCAGACAGTGATGCGTCCCCGCGGCTCCACCGAGGCGATGCAGGCGTGGGTCTCGAGAAAACTATGCTGCGTGGCGGGAAGCGTAAAAGTGTCTTCGAAAATCCGATCCGATGCCGCGAAGCCTTTCTCGATATCGCCACGGTTGAGCCTGAAGTGCGTGCAAATATTCGTGCCGTCGACGGGTTTAAGCTCGGTGAGATCGGCGAAGCCGGATTCGGGGATGCGAACCGACTCGTGGACCAGAGTCGGGTTTGGTTTTATCGCGTCCTCGACCGTAAGCACCGCCGGCAGCTCTTTGTACTCGACCTCGATCAGCTTAAGCGCCTCTTCAGCGGCATCAAGGGTCAGCGCCGCCACGGCCGCCACCGGATCGCCGACGTGGCGAACCTTTTCCACCGCAACGATCGTTTGATCTTTGAACACCGGCCCGTAGTAAGGCTCGATGGCCGCGTCATGGAGGATATCGTCCCGCGTCAGCACTGCGACGACACCGGGAACTTTGAGCGCCTTCGCCGCATCGATCCTCTTGATCCGCGCGTGCGGATACGGGCTGCGGAGAATTTTCCCATGGCACATGCCGGGAATGATCATGTCCGCGAGGTACTGCGCCTTGCCCGTAACCTTCGTCTCGTAATCGAGACGGCGAAATGTTTTGCCGATATCTGCTAGTTCCATGTTAAATTCGGTAAGGAGTAAAGAGTGAGGAGTTAGGAGTCCACCCCTCCTTCCCAAACTCCTTAACTCTAACTCCTTACTACTTACTCCTTACTCCTAACCGCATTGACCGCCTGCATAATCTCCTGATAACAACCACAGCGGCAGAAATTTCCCGCCAGATAATCGCGAATCTGCTCATCCGAAGGATTCGGGCATTCATCGAGCAGCGCCTTCGCCGTGAGAATGAAACCCGAAGTGCAGTAGCCGCACTGAAGCGCGCCGAACTCCATGAACGCTTCCTGAAGCGGATGGAGCCCATCTTTGCCGCCCAGCCCTTCGAGGGTCAATACCTCGCAGCCGTCGGCGTCCACGGCCAACACCGAACACGCGCTCACCGGCTTGCCGTCAAGCAGCAAAGTGCACGCGCCGCAGACCTGAATGTCGCAGCCCAGCTTCGCGCCGGTCAACCCAAACTGCTCGCGGACCATCTCCAGCAACGTCGTCCGCGCCTCGACCTCCACGCTCCGCTCGCTACCGTTAACTCTCAGTGAAATTGTTTTCTTCATTTTAAATGGGGTCAGGAGCCTATTTCTCTTGTTTCCTCTATCACCCTGCTCCTTACCCTTCACCCCTCACCGCTTTCTTCACTTCACCACCCTCTCCGCCCGCGCCGGCACATTGGGCGAAACCGTTGGACCGACCCGTCAAGTGGGTTCTCAGTGCGACGCAATCGAGATATTACCTCTACAGGCCGAGTTTATCGGCAAGCGCTTCGAGGAGTGGAAGGTAACGGCGCAGCCGCCCATAAACTGCCTTGGCCAGATCCTCATCGTAGGTGTGCGAGGTTTGGTTGCGATCGACCAACATGGCCAGCCACTCCCGTTCGTCCACGATCCAAGAGGCTTTGAATGCGAGCGTTAAGCAGCTCTTGGGAGACTGGCAATCCAGGCCCTCGTCCCTGGCCCGCTCTTGAATTGCCTTCCACGCCAGCTCGAAACAGAACTCAAAACGTTGGATGGCCGCATCGCGACTCACATCGTTTTCCGGCTGCGCCAACACGTCGCGCAACCGGGTGATCGCTGACGTTAACGCTTGTCTGCGCGTGGTCACAAACGTTCCCCATACTTGAGAACTTCCTTACGCAAGCCGGGACCAGCCGAGCTAAGATCCACAAGATCGATCTGGTAAAGCGTCGAGATATCATCCACGGCATTATGCAAGAGAGCCATGCGCTCCGGTGGAATAGGAGTTCCGATCGAGATCGCCAGATCGATGTCCGAGTGAGCCAGCGCCTTGCGCCGAGGCCAGGAGCCAAACCAGATCACCTCCGTGCTCTCGCCGAGAAGCGATCGTGCAAGTCTCGCGACCTCCCGCGCGATTTCAAGCGGACGAGAAGCGTCGCTTTGGCTATCACGCTCTTCGCGCACCATTGGTTGTGTTACCTTTAAGGTTTCCTAGTCTACCAATGCCCGGATAGCTGTCAATCGCTGAATTTTTCTTCTTGCCAACCTCAGTCCTCAGCACTCGTTACTCAGCACTGTTATTTCACCACCCGCGTCACCCGCATGAGCACGATCGGTGGAATCGTCAGGCCGAGAGCCTTGGCGGTCTTAAGGGTAAGCACCAACTCAAACCGCATCGGCTGCTCTACGGGAATGTCGGCGGGTTTCGTGCCCTTGAGAATCTTGTCGACAAAAACCGCGACGCGCCTGTACGGTTCGGTCCGGTCGGCGCCGTAGGACATCAACCCACCGCTGTCCACAATATCTCCCCGAGGGTAAATCGCCGGCAATCGATGTCTTGCCGCCAGGTCCGCGATCAGTTTTCGATTGGAGTTGGTCAAATGGTAGGGCGTCACGGCGAGAGCCCCGCTGGCCGCCTTAACTGCCTCTTTAAACGCGCTCTCTAGTTTGTCGGCGCTGCTTACCTCCATGGAATGAATTTGCAGACCCAGTTCTCGCGCGGCAAGTTGACTTTCTTTCCATGATTGATCGGACCCTCCACGTGTCCACAGCACAGTGATGCGGGAGAGTTTCGGAACGGTTTCCTTGAGTAACTCCAGTCGTTTACCGGCAATCACCGGCGAAATGGTAGTAAAGCCAGTGATGTTTCCTCCAGGGCGAGGGAGACTGTCAACCAGTCCAGCCACAACAGGATCACCTTCGGCAAGAAATACGATGGGGATTGTCCTGGTAGCATTCTTGGCCGCTCGCGCAGCAGGTGTCGAGAACGTGAAGATAATATCGACTTTGAGACGGACCAACTCCTCAGCCAGAGCGGGGAGCCGGTCGACAATACCCTCGGCGTATCGATACTCGGAAGCTATATTTTTGCCCTCACTATAGCCGAGTGCAAGAAGCTCGCGTCGAATTACCTCCGACCCGCTGCCTGGACCGGAAGCGGGACGATTTACGAGCCAGCCGATCTTCGCCACCTTTGCCTGCTGCTGCGCCTCGGCCACCACCGCCCCGCACATCGCGACTGTGACAACGAGGGCGACAAGCTGGGGCCATTTTGGATTATTGATCCTTCGGCAAAGCTCAGGAGAGGTTTTGGATTTTAGACTGCCGGACACACAGGGAGGTTCGCTGAAAAGTTTCTGGATCATGTTTTTCTCCCAAGAGTGATGAAACATTAGATTCAAAGTCAGTCGCTCGCGCTTGACAACAAGATGG
>JACPFE010000492.1 GCA_016183145.1 Deltaproteobacteria bacterium
AAGAATCGCTTCCACGTCGAGGCCCTCTTCACGCCAGAATCCCTTGAGCTGGGCGACCTTGAAAGGCAGCTCGGAAATGGAAATCCCGGTGGTGGAAAATCTAACTTTCTTCAATTGCGCCGAAGGAGAAGACACCGTGATCAGCAAAACGAGGACAATCAGATAAGCGACGCATCTAACGCGCATAGCGCCTCCTTAGATTTGTGGCTCTTCAGGCATCCGTGTGCGTAACTTGACACCGATACCTTGATGTCATTCACCACGAAGATCACGAAGGACACGAAGGTTTCGGATATTTGTGGACCAAAACTTCATCCCCCTCGTAGCACCGGGAATGGTAACCGCAAGCGCTGTTGTCCACAAATCTGAAGCCCGGATTTTTTTGTACACTTTGCAGTGGAATCTTCTTTCCTTCGTGCTCTTCGTGTCCTTCGTGGTGAATTCTCCTCCACGCGAAACCCAGAAGAACCAAATTTTTATTTCTACCGTTCGGCTTCGAGTGAAATCTTACCCAGCGGCGATTTTTAGCAGCCGCCGCGCGTTGCCTTCGAGGATAACTTGTTTTTCAACCTCCGAACAAGGGAGGGCTTCAACCTTATCGACGCATTGCCAGTCGCCGAGCAGGTACGGAAAGTCGGTGCCGAGCATCAAGTGGTCCGCGCCGACCTTGCGCCGTAGAAAGTCGAGAGTCTCCACATCGTAAACCAACGTGTCGAAGTACAGGTTCTTGAAATAAGCGCTCGGCACATCGGCGCAGCGCGGTGCGTTGGGCCGGTCGGCGCGCCGGGTCGCCTGTTTGCCGGTAAGATATTCTCGATCGAAGCGGCTGACATGGTAGGGAAAGAAGCCGCCGCCATGGCAGGTGCAGAGCTTTAACTTGGGAAATCGGTCAAAGACACCGCTGTAAATGAGAATCCCCAGCGAAAGCGTCGTATCGGCCGGGTTGCCGCAAACCAGCCGAAGCCCGTAAGCGCCCATCAGTTCCGTTCCGGCTGGATTATCCGGGTGCATGAAGACAAGCGCGTCAAGCTCCTGCGCTTTGGCCCAAAAAGGATCGAAGTCTTCGCTCTCGTAGTAACGGTGATTGACGTTGGTGGCAATGTAGGCGCCACGAAAATCGAGCGCGGTGACCGCGTGCTCCAGGACTCGCGCCGCGCGCGCCGGCTCCTGTATCGGCACCGCGGCCATCGCCGTAAAACGGTCGGGATATTTTTTGAGGAACTCTTTGACGGACTCGTTGTGGATGCGGCACCAGCTCTCCGCCTGTTCGCCTTTCAGATCATAGCCGAGCAGTTGCGTGCTCGGATCGAGCGCCGCCAACGCGATCTTGCCTCGCTCCATCATCTCCAGCCGCGGCTCCACGCCGGTCAATCCCCGCTGCAGCGGATACCTCGGACCGCCATTGAACGAAAAGTAAATTGTGCTGTCTTTGTCCTCCGAGACTTCGATGCCGAGCGCTTTGCCATGCCGCTTCGCCTCGCCGATGATTTGCTCGGGTACGTAGTGATGATGAATATCGATGGCCCGGCTAAGCATAGTTTTTGTCTGTATTGCTATCGCCTACCGCCCCTCAACCGTCTCACGCCTCACTCACTTAAGTCCTGAGTCCTGAGTGATGAGTGCTGAGTCCGCCCCACCCCACTCAGCACTCAGGACTCGTTACTCAGTACTTCTAACTCCAGGGAAGGGCTCCTGACCCCTTATCTCAGAACTGTCATCTGATCACCCTATCCGCCGCCATCCCGATTTTGGATTTTAAATCGTTCGATCATCCGGCAAATCGGTCAGCGCAGCACCTTTCAGAATTTTGTCTACATAGCTCGCGACGGGGACCTTACTTCCTTTTACCCATACAATAAAGAGAAATCCAGGCTTTTGATCAGATCGGGTAATTGATATACACTTTGCGGTGGAGGAAAGTTTATGGCGCGTATAGAGATCGGTAAACATCTGGCAGCCGATACCCGTGTGTGCGGCGGGCGCTTGATCTTTAAAGGCACGCGAATTCTTGTCTCCGATGCGCTTGAATTGACAGAAGCGGGATATACGCCTGAGGCAATCGCGCGTCAATATCGCGGCATGCTCACGGCGAAAGGGGTGCGGGAGGCGTTAACGCTTACCCGCCGAGGCATTGTCAGAGAAATCGTGGCGAGAACCAAAGCTGCCGCGTGATCATACTGGATCACAACATCCCTGAAGATCAGGCGCAACAGCTTCGCCGGCGGCGAATTCACTTTCGGCAAATTGGCTTTGAGGTAGGGCGACCCGAGTGGGACGACTTACAAGAGATTCTTCGTTTTTTGCATGCGACCAAGCAGGCAACGTTTTTTACGCGCGACTTAGGGTTTTTCCGCGCGCGCTTGTGTCACAGCAACTACTGCCTGGTCGTATTGACTGTGCCTGTCTTGGAAACCGCTGATTATATTCGTAAGGTGCTGCGTCACCCAGATTTTAAAACCAGAACCAAGCGCAACGGTAAAGTCATGAAGGTTTCAACGGACAGAGTCACCTTCTGGGAGACTGGCCGACAGCGCCAGAGTACTACTCGTTGGTAAGCGCGCCGGTACAGGCATCGAGTTCCTCCGGCAATATAAAATCGAAAATTCCTTAGCTTTGCTGAGGGATTTCCACGCCGGTCAGGTAGTCGCAAAGATCGGCGACGTTGAACCGCATCGCGCGCGGCGCCGCGCAGTTCGGTCTCCACGAGCACGTTAGCTGTGAGCCGCTTCATGGAATAAAGGCTCAACCCCTTTTTTCTCTTCGGTCCTTAGTCTTCCTATTGCCTACTGCCTGATGCCTATTGCCTATTTGTCAAACACCCCGCTCTTCTCCAGCTCGACGAGATACCGGCGATCGATCATATCCTGTGGCGTGATCGATTTTGCCCGTGCATCCAACGGTGCGATTTCGTCGAGCGAAGCTTGTAGCGCCGCCTCGCTTAATTCCAGCCGGCGCTCGAGGGCCGGAATCTCCGACTGGTACGCCGAGTCGAGAATTTTCGTGTCGGTGATGCGCAGATGTTTGCCGAGAACCTTGTAGACGAGATTCTTATCTGTGTGTAATACTTTGGAGGCCTCGGCCATCACCCGCATGAAGCGACCGATCACCGGTCCCCGCTTGGCGATCGTCGGGCGCATGGTGACAATTTGCGTCGCGCCGTAGGGAATGCGCAGCTCGGGACCGTTGATGACGTAACGAAACCCCCGCGCCACCGCCGCCGCGTCACCCGGCGCCACGATTGCCCCCGCATCGATGCTGCCGCCGACCAGCGCCGCCAACGTCTCCGGCCCCCCGCCGGTTTGTATCGCCTGGATATCCCGGCTCGCATCCATGCCCAACCGCTTCAGCGCTTGAATCACGAAGTAATGGGTGTTGCTGCCGAACCGTCCGACCCCGACCTTTTTCCCTTTGAGATCCTCGGGCCGCTTGATCTCGGGTTTGCCGAGGACGCTGTGAGTCAGGAAATTTTTTATTCCACCGATAAAGACCAGATCGGTCACGCCTTGAACGTACGCGCGCACGTTGCCGATGGCCCCTGTGACCTGGACCTCCGCGTCGCCGTTTATAGTGGCGGCGGTGGCCACAGGCGACGACGAAATAAAAACCAAACGGAAATCCAAGTCATATTTCTTAAAGAGTCCGGCCTCCTGAGCGATCCACGGCATCGACTGTGACATGACCTGCGCGGAGTGTAGACCGATAAGCCGGTCGGCGGCGAGCGCTTTGTGGAAGTTGAAGACTGCCAAATAAACGAATAAGGCTGCGGACGCCAGCTTACTGGATGGTGTGAAAATTTGCCGTTGCATGTTTTCCCCCCTATGCCAAGACGCCCACTAACATACCCAATCTGACAGTGTCAATGGCGAAAGAGCAATCAGAGCATTATGTCTTGACTTCCGCAGCCCTTATCAATAGGGTCTGCTAGATTTCGCGTCAGGAAGTAATCGTCCCGGAACTGAACGTTTATCAATCAACACCGTAACGGATTCGTAATTCAAAGGAGGAACATATGACAGGCAAACTGACTTTCAAAGGCATCGTTTCAATCGCCCTTGTGGCGCTACTGGCGTCCTTTGCGCGGGCCCAGGCTCCCTTTTACGAGGGCAAAGCCGTCACGATCCTCATCGGCGCCAAAAGCGGCAGCCTTGAGATCGCCGCGCAAATTGTTGCGCACCATCTGGGAAAATATCTTCCCGGCAAGCCGGCGGTGATCGTTCAACATATGCCCGGCGCGGCGCACCTGCTGGCCACCAATAATGTTTTCAACGTAGCAAAGCCCGACGGCCTGACAATTCTCGCCTCCAACCCCAACGTCGCCATCGCCCAGTTATCAAAGGTCGAGCAGGTGCGCTTCGACGTGCGCAAGTTTCAATGGATCGGTTCTTCCGGCGCCGACGGCGTGGCGCTCTCGATCCGCTCCGACCTGCCCTATAAAAGTTTCGACGAGCTGAAAAAGGCCGACCGCGAACTGGTCGCCGGGACCACCGGTCCGGGCTCCAACGCCCACGATTTTCCCCTGTTGCTCAAGGAATTTGCCGGGCTCAAGGTAAAGCTGGTTTCCGGTTACCCGTCCAACAGCGATGTGCTGCTGGCGATCGAGCGAAAAGAGGTCGATTCCTGGTCGGCACTGGCGACGACGATCAAACTCGCCGCCGACCGCGGAGCGGTGCGCCCGCTGGTGCGGGGGCGCGTGGCCGGGCCGGGCTTCGAAAACCTGCCGGTCGACGAAGAGCTGGCCACCAGCGCGCTGGGCAAGTCGCTGATGGCGATCAAGTCCATTCCCCAGGCCATCGGTAGAGCCTTCGCGGTCGCGCCAGCGACTCCGGCGGATCGCGTGGCGATGTTACGCGACGCCTTTGCCAAGGCGATCAAGGACCCGGAACTCGTGGCGGAAGCGAAGAAGGCGAAAATCATCGTCAACCTAATTTCCCACGAGCAAGTGCTGAAAGACTTCACCGCCCTGCTCAATCAGACGCCCGAGACGTTGAAAGAGATGGGCAAGTACATCAAGGCGGAGGGCTAGCGGTCAAAGCCAATCTCTCGGTGATGCGAAGTCTCGACGCACAGACCGCCACGCTGCATGCTAAATTCCAGCGACACATTAGGGAAGTGAGAAAGATGATGATCCAGAAAATCACTAGCCCAAAGATCGCGGAGCCGCCGCCGGGCCGATGGTCCAACGCCCTGCGCGTCGGCGACTTATTGTTTATCTCCGGCACGGTGTCCCGCGCTGCCGACGGCGTGACGATTCAAGGGCGAGACGAGTACGAACAGGCGAAGATCATCTTCGGCAAGATTCGCCACCTCGTAGAGGCCGCCGGCGGCGCCATGTCGGATGTCGTGAAGATGACCATCTATGTCGTCAACATCAAAAAGAACACGGATGTATGGCGCGCGCGCCAGGAGTTTTTCACCGGCGATTTTCCCTGCTCCACGCTGGTCGAAGTCCGCAGCCTCGCCACGCCGGATATCCTCGTCGAGATCGAAGCCATCGCATGCATCGGCTCGGGGAAACGGTAGAGTTGCGGCAGGCGGGTCGTTCTAGGCAAGGCGTGGGCAAATGAACACCGGGTTGACAGCCGCGCATGGATTGGTGAAAGATGGCCTAGCAAAGGAGGTTTTAA
>JACPFE010000493.1 GCA_016183145.1 Deltaproteobacteria bacterium
TCTATGCGGCATGTGAGCCCGACTCAAAGTTTGGGGTAGTTCTCAGCATCACGCACTCGGCGGGCGAAGCGGCCACACGTTCGAGAGGTGCGAAGGGTCTGCGGCTACACGCCGAAGCCGTTGAAGCCCTGATTCCGGTCATCGATCGATTCATGACGGCAGCGGAACTTGGCCCGTAGTCTTCCTACAGATCAGCGTTTTGTTGAATTGAATTTCGGGGACATAATACCAAATTCGCCTGTTGCTGCAGGACCGGTTTCCCTTATCTCGCCAATCTCGCGAGAGTGACGCCATCTGCTTCTTGGTCGGATAGCGCCGCTCGATCCGCGATTCACGCCGCGCGTTTGCGAAGAAGATTGTTTTTCGTCAAGTGCTCTTGTGAGGAAATGTGCGTGTGAATCGTAGTTCGTCCTCGTGTTTATTTCCCGGCCCGGCATAGACGTCACATCCCGACTCCCAGGTTTGTGCAGCAGGGACAACTTGCGTAGTTGCGCAATTGCGCAACTACGCAACCGTCGCCGGAGGAATCGGGCTTGCCTTGACGAGGATGGTAACGGGACGAGAATATCGCCCATCAGGGAAGGGAAGAGACAGTCGGCAAGGATGCCGCTGGGAAGCTTCATGGATCTTAGGGTCAAAGAGGAGTCTGCCGGGGTTCGGATTGATCAACTACGCTCTAGGCCCGAGATGAAATGTCGCGGAAGAAGGGTTATAGTAGTCGTCGTGGCGGGCCTGGGTCGTGAGACGGGCCTGCCAAGAGCGTGTTAGTAACGGTGCTGATAGCGAGAAGTCTATGAACGAACGCATCGAGCCTCGCGCTGTGATTCAAAAAATCGTCGAGAGGTTGGTTGCCGAGTACCCGCCTCAGAAGATCATTCTCTTTGGCTCCTACGCCTACGGGCAGCCGGATCCCGACAGTGATATTGACCTCTTGATCATCAAAGCGACGGGAGAAGGTTTTTTTGAGCGACTCTATACGGTGCGCCGAGTAACTGTGGGGACCCACCCGAGCGTCCCGTTCGATCCGATAGTTTTAACACCAGCAGAGTTAGAGGACCGGTTGGAAGCCGGAGACCAATTCCTCAGGGAAATTCTCGATAGGGGTGAAGTCCTCTATGCCGCCTAAGGAGTCTCGTTATCCGAACGATTGGCTCGCTCTTGCCGAGAAGGATCTCCTGCGGGTAACAAGGTCTCTCCGTGACAAAGACCCGGAACTGGCGGCATTCTGCCTTCAGCAGGCGGTCGAGAAATTTCTTAAGGCATATCTGCTTTCGAAGGGTTGGAAACTCCGTCGCATCCACGATCTCGAAGCGCTTCTTGACGATGCCATCGCGTACGATTCTTCTCTGGATCAGTTTCGCAATGCCTGTCAAAAGATCACAAACTACTATGTCGTGGAGCGTTATCCTCTAACGGTTGAAGCCGAATTTACGGCGGACGAAGTCCGAACGTCCCTTGAAGCGGCCGGTCAACTGATTGAAAAACTTCGAAGAGGCATTCGGTAGCGTGAAGCGTTGGGACCAAACCGGAGAGCCTAAATAATTTTTCTTTACCTCACCTTAGCGACCCACTACGCATTCTTCCTACAGACTATAGAGCTTCGCCGCGTTGTCGCCCATTAATTTTGTCTTCAATGCGTCGGACAAATCTTTGCGCCCCATCACTTCCTCGACGGTGCGGGGGAACTTGGAGTCGCTGTGGTTGTAGTCGGTGGCGAAGACCAAGCGCTCGGCGCCGACGAACTCGGCGACGTAGGGAAGCATCTTCTCTTCCATCTCGAACGAATAGAACATCTGCCCGCTCTTCATATACTCGCTCGGCGGCTTGGTGAGCCAGGGCACGGTCGGTTGCAAGATCTCGTAGTGCTCGTCGAGCCGCTCCATCCAGTAGGGCACCCAGCCGCAGCCGGCCTCCATGAAGGCGAACTTGACGCGCGGGAAGCGTTCCAGCAGTCCGCCGGCGACGACGCAAAGCGTCGCGATCATCTGCTCGAAGGGATGGGCCATGGCGTGGGTAAAGAAGGGATGGTCGAAACGCTCCGTGCCCGCTGGCACGCCGTCCCCCGCGCCGACGTGGATGCAGATCGGCACGTTGAGCCGCTCGGCCTCGGCGAAGAACGGGTAGAGATCGGGATTGTCGAGATTTTTTTTCGAGGCTGATACCGGCGGCGCCGCGACGGCGACGAATTTTAGCTCTTCGACGGCCCTGCGCAGTTCTTTGACGGATTCGACGGGGTCCTGGATCGCCACCGCCGCCACGCCTTTCAGTCTGCGCGCATCGGCCTTGCAGTATTCGGCGAGCCAGTTGTTGTAAACCCGCGCGACGACGCAAGCCAGATCCTTGTCTTCGACGAAAGGCAGGCTAAGAAACGGCGAGGTGCCGAAGAGCACCGCGGTGTCGATGCCCTCTAGGTCCATGTCTTTGAGACGCTGAACCGGATCGGTCATGCCCGTGGTCGGCTGCGGGTTGCGGCTGCGCGGCGCGCCGACGAAGCTGCAACCTTTGCCCACCGGCTTCGGCGTCAGCTTGCCGTCGATCATGACGAAGTTGAACCCACGGTTGTCTTTCACAGATCTCGGTGCCCGCGAGCGGTAGGGCTCCTCAAGCAGAGCCGCCCATGGTATGTCTCTCTCCAATACGTGCCCGTCGGCATCGATAATACGCATCGCTCTAACTCCAATCTTTCTTCATTGGCATTTACCCCTGATACGACATAAATTCCACTCGGCGACTCCTCGCTGGTTGGGCACAGACCAAGTCGTAGGCGGGCAACGACGTGACATGAGCAACCTCACGTCCACTGAATTTGAGACTTCCTCTCCCTCGACGGGAGAGGACTGAGGTGAGGGTGATTCCATGTTCGAGAAGCCCCCTCACCCTTGCCCTCTCCCACAAGGGGAGAGGGAATTTTGGCTACTGCTAACTTGCGATGAAGACGTTTGTTTGTCGGATTAGAGTTAATACTTAACCTGACCCGGAAAAAGTTTCGCCGCGTAATCGCGGTTGACCTCGCGGATCAGCGTGTTGTCGAAGAAACGTTTCGGGTCGAGCTCGGCGGCTTTCGGCACCGTCGATTGCTCAAGGACGACCTTGATCGCCTCGGGATCGACGGTCATGTCCTTGTTCCAGACTTTTACCCCTTCCTGATAGCTATCCTCCAAGAGTTTGGCGTCAGTAATCTTGCTCGATTGGGCGAGAATCTTGCTGGCATAGGCGGGATCATCGATGGCACGCTTGACGCCGTCGAGGTAGCCCATCAGGAAAATCTTCAGCGTGTTGGGGTTTTTTTGGGCGAATGCTCTGGCCAGGCCCGTGCCGGGGCCAACGATTTTTAGACCGCGCTCATAATAATCGACGATCACGGGGAAACCTTTGCTCCGCGCCATTTCGCTCTGCGGCGGGGTCACAATCACACCGTCGGCATTTCCGAGTAGGAAAGTTGACAGCGCCTCCGGCGGGCCCTTGTGGTACAGGAGCTTGATATCCTTGCCAATTTCCACGCCGTGTTCTTTCGCGGTCTTGCGGACGGCGATTTCGCCGAAGGCGCCGACCGAGGTCGTCGCCACGGACTTGCCGCGTAAACTGTCGAAGGTCGTCAATCCTTTTTGGCCGAATAGAACCAGGGTGCTGCGGTCGACGCTCGCGGCGACGTAAATAAGATCCGTGCCCGCCACATTGGCGTGGATGATCGCCGTGCCGCCCTGGTAGATGTCCACCTGACCGGAGAGCAGCGCCTGCGCGGACGCGGTGGCGCTGAGGATGCTGATATTGACGGTCACGCCCCGTTTCGCAAAGTATCCGGCTTCGTTCGCCAGGAATATCGGCAGGTAGAGCGGGCCGGTGGCGGCGATGGCGACTTCGAGTTTATTCTTTTCGGGTTTGAGGTCGAGGCTTTGGCCGCCCTCCAAGATGCGACAATTTAAGCCGACCAGTCCGACAAAGAACCATATGAGGACTATTTTTGTCAGCATGCCACTTTGCATCGTATTCAGTTCCCGCACGGCGGTATCGATTCAGCTTACTTCACCGTCAGAATATTCGATAGCTTGGCGACGAGAGACGGGTTGAGCTTGAACAAGCCATCGACCACGGTTTTCACTTCTTCGCCGGTCAATGGGTTGACGTCAA
>JACPFE010000494.1 GCA_016183145.1 Deltaproteobacteria bacterium
CCAGCGTCGCTCGACGCTGGCGTTCGTCTTGTCCGAGGTTCGGTTATTGAAGGTCCCGGACTTCATGATCGCTCCCGTTTCGCTCGTGGATATCCAAGAATATTTTCATTCTCTAGCTCGGAAGCTCGCCGTGGAATCCTTCCCTCGGTAGGTAGAGATGAAATAGTCCTCAGTACTCAGGACTCGTTACTCAGGACTCAGGACTGTTCCGTCAGTATCCCAAATCCTCGATATCTTCTTCTTCCATGCCGAAGTAGTGGGCGATCTCGTGCAGGACCGTCAGGCGAATTTCCTCGCGCAGCTCGTCCGGATCGGGAAAATCTTCCAGCAACGGCTCCGCGAATATGGTAATCTTATCGGGCAGGAGCGGCGGGTCGAGCGCGGAGCGGTCGGGGAGAGGGACTCCTTGGTAAATGCCGTACAGCGTATCTTCGCGCGGATCGAGGCCTTCGGCCAGCAAGAGTTCTTTGCTGGGCCGCGTCTCGACAACGATCTCGACGTTGCGCAGTTGCTCGCGGAACTCTTTGGGCAGCTTGTCGATTACCCGGGCGACTTCTTTTCTGATTTCGCTGTGATTCAACGATGACGAGTTTGTCTCAAGCAGGGCAACGATTCAAGGCTTATCGTTGGCGGTTCAAGAGCTGGGGTTGCGCTCCCCTCGTCGTGCTGCTTGTCGCAGTGTCAAATGTCCACGGCGAGCCGGTGCCGAGGCAAACGGCGGTCATCTCCGATGATCTCGACCGCGAATCCTTGCGCGTTGCCATTCGCCATAGCGTTTCCTACCTGGAAAAATTGCCGCCGGACCGCGTGGTCGGCGAGGAGCCGCGGCGCTTTACCGCGCGCGAAATTCTCGACACGCTCCTGGCCTTTGAGAAACTGCTGGACCGATGGGATTGCCGGGAGTGTTGGACGAAAGAGTTCAATGAGCGCTTCGAGCTGATTCCGTCTGCGAGCGATGCCGCTTCGCTCGAGGTTCTTTTCACCGGCTACTACCAACCGGTGATCGACGGCAGCTTGATGCCGACGGCGGAGTATCGCTACCCGCTGTACGGCAAACCGGCCGACATGATCACGGCTGAACAAGTTATTTTAACGCCAGCGGCGACAACGGAGAAAGTAGTCGGGAGACTTGAGGGAGAAAATTTCGTCCCCTACTATTCGCGCCGGGAAATCGACGACTTCGGTTCGCTGCGCGGCCGCGGCTACGAGATCGCTTGGTTGAAAGACCCCATCGACCTTTTTTTTCTCCATATTCAAGGCTCGGGTATCCTCAGGTTGCCGGATGGGCGCCGCATAGGGGTGGGCTACGCGGCACAGAACGGTCGAGCCTACCGGAGCATCGGACGGTTGCTCATCGATGACGGCAAGATTTCCCAAGAAGAGATGTCGATGCAGCGCCTGCGCGGGTATCTGCGCGAGCACCCGGAAGAATTGAGCGAGATTCTCGCGTACAACGAAAGCTATATTTTCTTTCGTTTCGTCGAAGGCCCCCTGGGAAGTCTCGAAGTTCCCGTGACGGCCGGCCGCTCGATCGCAACCGACCTGCGATTGTTTCCCAAAGGGGCGCTCGCTTTCATCGAAACCCAGGAGCCGGTGATCGACGGCGCCGGCCGTCTGGCCGGCTGGACACCGTTCTCGCGCATCGTCCTGAACCAAGATTCTGGCGGCGCGATCCGCGGTTTTCAGCGCGTCGATCTTTTCTTTGGCACCGGCCACGGGACGGCCGCGGCGGCGGGCTACATGAACAGCACGGGAAAGCTGTTTTTCCTGGTGCTCAAGAATACGCCGGCGGCAAAATAATGATCAAAGCCGCTTGAGCGCTTCTTAAGGTCAGAGTAATTTAATCAGAGCAGGGATCGGCGATGGAGCGGCATAGAGAAACGCGGCGGCTGAAAGTCGCTTTGGCCATCAGCTCGGTCTATTTCCTTGCGGAGCTGATCGCCGGGTTCTTGACCAACAGCCTGGCGCTGCTGTCGGACGCGGGCCATATGTTCTCCGATATCGCGGCCATGGCTCTGAGTTTGTTCGCGTTCCAAATCGCCCGGCGGCCGGCGACAGACAACAGCACCTACGGCTACCATCGCGTCGAAATTCTCGCGGCTCTTTTCAACGGCTTGGCGCTCTGGCTGATCGTCGGCGTTATCTTTACCGCGGCGTACAACCGGCTATTTTCGCCGCCCGAGGTCGCCAGCCGGGGCATGATCGTGGTCGCCGTGATCGGCCTAGTGGTCAATATCGCCGCGGGGGTCATCTTGTACGATCCGCATCATCATAGCCTGAACCTGCGCGGGGCGTTTCTCCATGTGGTCAGCGACGCCGTGGGCTCGTTGGGGGCCATCGCAGCAGGTTTGATCATGCTCCTCACCGGCTGGTATCTTGCCGATCCGTTGATCAGTATCTTCATCGGCGTGCTCATTCTTTTTTCTTCGTGGAATCTAATCACGGAGTCCCTGAGCATCCTGATGCAGTCCGTGCCGCGGGAAATTCGGCTCGACGAGGTGCGCGACACCATCGAAGCCGTCGAGGGCGTCGCCAAGGTTCACGATCTTCACGTCTGGGCGGTCACCTCGGGCGTATTTACGCTCAGCGCCCACGCGGTGGTGGAAAACGGTGGCGATTTTCACGAAGTGCTAAACGGTATCGAAGGCATCCTGAGGCGGCGTTTCAACATCGAGCACACGACGATCCAATTGGAGGTCGAAAACCAGGAGGAAACGGAATTTAAAGGGTTTTAGTGTCTCCTCCGGGGATGGTTTAAACCCTTCTTCAGGTGAAGTACGTCGCGCGACGTCTCCAAAGGAGAAAAGCGAGATCACCCTCGCCCGCCTTGCGGGAGAGGGCAGGGGTGAGGGCTCACATCTGTTGCCCCCTCACCCTAACCCTCTCCCCCACGAAGACGCGGTGGAGAGGGAAAGCTTTTTGTCGGCTTCCAGCAGACGAGAATTGAAATCCCTCGCCTTCGACGTGAGGCTGGTTTAGTCTCGTCGGTAGGCGCAATGAATCTCGATTCAAGTTCATGAAAAAAAGCCTCATCATCGCCAGCGTTCTGATCGGCGCCGTTCTCCTGGGGACCGGCTACGCGCTTTGGAACATAGTTGGCGTCAAGGGCTCCATCGTCATTTCCGGAATCGTCGAGGCGGATGATATCCATGTGGGCTCGAAAATCGGCGGGCGGGTGCTCAAAGTCGTCGCCCGCGAAGGGCAAACCGTCAGAGCCGGCGAGGTGCTGGTCTTACTCGAGCCCAGGGAACTGGAGGCATCGCTGGCCGAGGCCCAGGCGGCGATGCGACAGGCACAGGCCAAGCTCGCATTGTTGACCGCTGGGTATCGGGAAGAAGAGATCGAGCAGGCGGAGGCCGCGATGAAACAGAGCCAGGCGGAATTGAGCCAACTGGTCGC
>JACPFE010000481.1 GCA_016183145.1 Deltaproteobacteria bacterium
CATCACTCTCGCACGTGGCTTGCAGCGCCTTCATGATATTGTCACCGGTGTCTTGCTCGTTCAAAAAATTCATTCTACACAACCCGCTAACTCATCGTCTCGCATTTTTCCCAGCAAGGGGGATTACGGGTAACGATAAGCTTTGGGAGAGGGAAGGGTGAGGGCTTGAGCAGAGTTGATAGTAAACCGAACATGGCGAATAAGATGGAAAAGCTACGCGACCAAGCTCGTGAACTGCGCAAAAACCAAACCGACGTGGAAGCGAAACTATGGTTTCGCTTGCGAGGGCGACAAATCGCTGGCGCAAAATTCCGCCGTCAATACCCGATCGGCCACTTTATCGCGGATTTCTGTTGCTACGAACAACGCTTGGTCATGGAACTGGATGGCGGACAACACGCCGAGGCTCGGACGTTAGATCAGAGGCGAACGGATTTCTTGGTTTCTCGGGGCTATCGAGTGTTACGCTTTTGGGACAATGAAGTGCTGGAAAACATTGACGGAGTGCTGGAGCGAATCTCAGAGACCCTCACCCTTCCCTCTCCCGTAGGGCGAGGGTAAGAAGGAAACGCATAACTGAAGATCGATAATCCAAAATGGACATGACCGACAATCCAAAATCCAAAATCGAAAATCCAAAATTAAAAGGGGTGGATCTATGGAACGGAAAAAAATATTAGTGGTAGACGACACCGAGTGGAACCGTGATCTCATCGTCCAGCTTCTGGAAGACGAATACACGGTGCTTCAGGCGGTGGACGGCGAGGACGGCGTGCGAGTGACCGAACAGGAAAAGCCCGACTTGATTCTCATGGACCTGGGCATGCCGGTGATGGACGGCTGGGAAGCGACCCGGAAAATCAAGGCCAACGACGCTTTGAAGCATATCCCGATCATCGCGGTCACTTCCCACGCCATGGTCGGCGACGAGATCGACGCACGCAAAGCCGGTTGCGATGATTACCTAGCGAAGCCGGTGGACGATGAGGAGTTGCTGAGGAAGATCCATAAATTCTTGCCGTGAGGCGGGGTAAGTGAGGGGTGAAAAGTGAGGAGTGAGGAGAATCAACGCCGGAGAAAATTCATGAGAATAAAAGTTATTGGTTTTGCGCTTGGCGCTTTGCTCGTTGCGCTTTGCTGTTCAGCCGAGGCCCAGCAGTCGGCCAAGACATCACGGCTCGGTATTCTGCCCTTTGATCAGCAGCGATCCAACGAAAACATGACCGCTTTGTTTCAGGAGCTGCGCCGGCTCGGGTATGTGGAGGGGCAAAATATCACGATCGAATTCCGCAACGCCGAAGGGAATGTGGATCGCCTTCCCGGCCTGGCGGCGGACCTGGTGCGATTAAAAGTCGATGTGATTGTGGCGGCGGCTACGCCTGCCGCGCTGGCCGCAAAGAAAGCCACTTCGACCATCCCCATCGTGTTTACCGTCGTCGCCGATCCGATCGGCAGCGGCCTGGTGGCCAGCCTCGCCCAGCCCGGCGGCAACGTCACGGGAACGACGAACTTGAATAGAGACTTGACCGGCAAGCGGCTCGAACTTCTCAAGGAGGCGTTTCCTAAGATCACCACCGTCGCGGTTCTGTCAAATCCCGCGGATCAAGTGAGCGCGCCTCAACTAAAGGACTTGGAAATAGTCGCCCGCGCGCTGAAGCTTAAGCTTCAGATTCTTGAAGCGCGCGATCCCAACGATTTCGACGCTGTCGCCGCCGCGTTGAAGAAGAAGCGCCTCGGCGCGCTAATCCCGGTGACAAGCCAAATGTTTGCCAGTCAGGGTGGGAAGCTCGCGGACATAGCGACGAAGAACCGGCTGCCGGCGATATACTGGGCGCGCGGCATCACCGAGGCCGGCGGGCTGATGTCCTACGGCACGAATGTCCCCGAACTGTTCCGGCGCACGGCTCAATTGGTTGACAAGATCCTCAAAGGCACCAAACCCGCCGACATCCCCGTGGAGCAGCCGATGAGATTTGAGTTCGTGGTCAATCTGAAGACGGCCAAGCAGATCGGCGTGACGATTGAGCCTAACGTGCTGGTGCGGGCGGATAAGGTGATCAGATGACGCCGTGAGGAGTGAAGGGTAAGGTGTAAGGCGATGGGGTGAAATGCGAATTGGAGTTATGAGCGCTCTTGATTCAGAACGATCAGATGTTTTTTGAAGCGATACTGTCGGAAGTGGCCGTCAAATGCGAAAGCGTGATCGAGCTGGTGATGATCGATCAACGCAAAGCTCGTGCAATCGACAAAACTAAATTCTTTGTCGTCGTATCGTGTGAAAATCGTCTTCGCGGTGTGTTCGACGGCCTCCGTTACACGGAGGACTTTAATCCCCGTCCGATCGAATCGTTTCATGAATTCAACCGCTGCATTGTGGCTGACTTTGAAGCGGATCAGCGTATAGGTTTCGGCGAGGACGAGATTCGATGTTAGGAGCTGAGCGTGGGCTTCGAGCAATTGAGCGTGGACTGATTTGGCTACGGAATGATATTCGTCGTCTTCGTCAGCGAGAGCAAGAAACGCTCCGGTATCGAGAAAGACTTTCAAAGGTTCGATCTCTATCGATAGAGGTAGCCGTCGTGATTTTTAGCAAGGTCATGTGTACCGCTTTTAAACAGCCCGACGATACGCAGTGCCGGATGAGAGTCGACATGGGCTTGGCTCGGGACTTGCCGACGCTTAGCCGTCGGCTTAGCGACTCGCTTCAACGGCTTCTCAATCACGGTCAGCTTCACTCTTTGTTTATTTTTGAGGCGGATTTTTTCGAGAGGTTTGAAAACTCCGTTCTCATACATAGCGTTAAAGGCTCTTGCCATGAGTGACCTCGTTGGAATGAGAGAATTGCTTGAATCAAAGTCTATAGACCGGTCCCGGCTCTGTCAAATACAACGGCACGATAACGGACGGCACGGCAGATCGGCCTGACGATCCCGCCGAATGTGCTGGTGAGAGCGGACAGGGTCATTCGATGAAACAATTTTGGATTTTAGTCTGCGGGGCCGCTTTTGGATTTTGGATTGAGGACCTTAATCCCCTCGCCCCTTGGGAGAGGGATAGGGTGAGGGCAAACAGATGAACAAGAAAATTTACTGGCTGGCTCTTAGCGCTTTGCTCTTTGCACTTAGCTTTACAGCCGAGGCCCAGCAGCCGAAGAAGGTTCCACGGATTGGGTATTTATTCGTCGGTCTCCAACCGCCGAAGGAGTTTCTCCAAGCCATGGCTAAGCTCGGCTACATCGAAGGTAAAAACTTCGCTTTCGAATATCGAGCCGCAGAAGGGAGGGAGGAGCGCCTTCCAGCCCTTGCGGCTGAATTGGTCAAGCTCAACGTCGACGTGATTATCGCTCCCGGCGTACTGCCGGCATTGGCAGCCAAAGAAGCGACCAAGTCAATTCCAGTGATTTATACCGGAGGAGGCGATCCGATCGCCGCCGGTCTTGTCGCCAGCGTTGCCCGGCCAGGCGGCAATGTCACGGCAATAGCCGAGCTATCTTCGGAGTTGACGGGGAAACGGCTCGAATTGATCACGGAAACAGTGCCCAAAATTTCTGCTGTGACCGTGCTTGTGCGGGGAGACGCTCCACTCACCACGGATCGAATCATGGAGATCGAAACGGCGGCGAAGGCTTTCGGGCTTAGACTTCACATCCTTCACGTGCGAGCGACGGCTGATTTCGACAAGGTCTTCTCAGGCGTCACCAAGGAGCGCAACGGAGCGCTCATCGAAGTCCCGAACTCTTTGTTTCATGCCAGCCGCAAGCGCATCGTCGAGCTCGCCAATCAGAAACGGTTGCCGACAATTTTTCATTCGATGGATTTTGTCGAGGCA
This sequence comes from Deltaproteobacteria bacterium, assembly GCA_016183145.1. Taxonomy (GTDB): domain Bacteria; phylum Desulfobacterota; class Binatia; order UBA9968; family UBA9968; genus JACPFE01. The sequence goes on from JACPFE010000481.1 coordinate 3,829, forward strand.
GGCGGACTGATGTGCTACGGGGAGAGCGATGCCGAGACGCTACGCCGGCTCACGGTTTACGTCGACAAAATTCTTAAAGGAACAAAGCCGGCGGACCTGCCCGTGGAGTATCCGATGAGGTTTGAGTTCGTCGTCAATCTCAAGACGGCCAAGCAGATCGGTGTGACGATCCCGCCGAACTTGCTGGTGCGGGCGAACAGAGTCATCAGATGATAGTACTGAGTCCTGAGTAACGAGTGCTGAGTTATGAAGATCGACGTCGACTCCCGAGCATTCACGACTCAGCACTCAGGACTCGTCACTCACCACTTAATTGGGGAGGAGCGATGAAAAATCTTCTTTACCTTTTTGTAGTCATCGCGGTGGTGGTTGTGGGCGCGATGGCTCAGGCGCAGCAGCTAGCGAAAGTTGCGGGGATCGGATTCCAAAGTGCTGCCTCCCCTGCCGCTGTCTCGCCGCGCGCCGAGGGATTCCGCCAGGGGCTGCGCGAGCTTGGGTACGTGGAGGGGAAAAACATCGTCATCGAATGGCGCTACGCAGAGGGAAAACTGGATCGCCTGGATGAGTTTGCGGCCGAATTCGTCCGCCTCAAGGTGAATGTCATCGTCACGGCGGCTCCGTCATCAACCCGGGCCGCGAAGAACGCAACTTCCACAATGCCCATTGTCATGGCGTGGGATAGCGACCCTGTTGCCAATGGGTTCATCGCCAGCCTCGCGCGACCGGGCGGCAACATTACGGGTCTGTCCAGCCTTGGGCCGGAGATAACAGGAAAGCAACTGGAGCTTCTGAAGGAGACTATTCCCAGGCTCTCCACTGTGGCTGTGCTTAGATCTTGGAACCCCGCCGTCGCA
>JACPFE010000486.1 GCA_016183145.1 Deltaproteobacteria bacterium
TAAAGACCCTGTCGGGTTTGCTGCGGCCGCGCCGCGGCACGGCGGAGCTGGAAGGAGCCGCGCTGGAGAAAATCGCGCCCCATGAGATCGTGCATCGGGGCGTCGCCCATGTGCCCGAGGGGAGAAAAGTCTTTCCGCGCTTTACGGTGCTGGAAAATCTTCAAATCGGCGGCTATAGCCGCGCCAAGGGCAGCCTGGGTCCGGAGCTTGAGTTTGTCTTCGAATTGTTTCCGCGCTTGAAAGAGCGCCAAAAACAGGTTGCCGAGACGCTCTCCGGCGGCGAGCAGCAAATGCTCGCCATCAGCCGGGCACTGATGGCTAAACCGAAGCTGCTGTTGTTGGATGAACCGTCCATGGGGCTCGCGCCGAAAATCGTCGAGCAGATTTTGGAGAATATCCGCGCCATCAATCGCGCCGGCGTGACCGTCTTGTTGGTGGAACAAAACGCCGCGATGGCGCTCGCGATCTCCCACCGGGGCTACGTCTTGGAAACCGGCTCGGTCATCTTGGAAGGGAGCGCCGGCGAGCTTGCCGGCAATGATCTGGTGCGGCAAGCATATTTGGGTGGGTGATAAACGAGACAGCAGCAGCTACGTATAGGTAGTGGTTCAGTTTCACCAAAATTTGTAGGGGCAACCCTATGTGGTTGCCCGTTCGGAGGGCAGGCACGTAGGCCTGCCCCTACATCGATGCGGCGTTGAAATCAAACTGAACCACTACCTTCGTATACTTTCAATCCACTCAGGCAAGAGCTAAGCTTATATCGCATGCTCTACCAGACTCGCAGTTTTTCTTTCGGCGGCGGCAGCGTGACGCCGGCCGTCAAGTTTTTACTGATCGTCAATACCGCGATCTTCATCCTGCAGATATTTCTCGATCACTATATTACCTGGCTCTTCGGCCTGGTGCCGCGACTGGTTTGGCAAAATCTCTACCTCTGGCAGCTTTTTACCTATCAGTTTCTCCACGGCGGGCTGTTCCACCTGCTTTTTAACATGCTGGCGCTCTGGATGTTTGGCTGCGCCTTGGAGCGCCGGTGGGGCAGTGAGTTCTTTCTTAAATATTATTTTGTCTCGGCGGTCGGCGGCGGGATCCTCAACGCTCTTCTGGTCCCCGGTCAGATGGGACCGAGCATCGGAGCGTCGGCCGGCGTCTACGGCATCCTTCTCGCCTTTGGTTTGATCTATCCCAATCAGGTCGTTTACTTCTATTTTCTCTTTCCCATTAAAATGAAACATTTCGTCTGGATCATCGGCGCCATCGCGCTCTACTCCTCCATCACCTCCGGCGAAAGCGGCATCGCCCACCTGGCCCACCTTGGCGGCATGATCTTCGGTTATCTTTATCTCCGCGGCGGCAATCCCTGGGACCGCGTCAAGCTCTATCTCGACCGGCGCCGCCTCGCCCGTCTCAAGCGCCGCTTCCACTTGATCGAAGGGGGCAAGGACGACGACTCCGGGCCGACTTTCCACTGAGCGAGGCCAAAGATTTTGAACGACTCCGGCATCACAAGGGAAACTTGTCACAAGTGTGGCGAGGCAGAAGTTCGCTACTTAATTCAATCGTCATTCCGGGCGAGCTGGCGATAGCTAGCGAGACCCGGAATCCAGGACTTCGCAGGACCACTGGATTCCCGCGTTCGCGGGAATGACGACAGTGGGGCCACCGATTTTCTAGACGAACTTTCATTTCGGGGCACTAGCTTGGCTCGATTCCCAGTTCTTTGAGCAATTCCAAACCCGCCTGGGCAGGCTCGTAGGTAGGGTCGATTTCCAAAGCTTTTTTGAACTCGGCCCGCGCCTTTTCGTAGAGCTTCTTTTTTAGATAAATCCTGCCCAGATTGAAGTGGGGAAACTGGTAGCAACAATACCGCTTGGCAGTCTTTGCCTTTTCGAGATAGGCGACTGCGTCGTCGTCTCTTTCAAGCTCGATCAGATACACACCAATGTCGTTGTAGGGATTGCCGAAATCAGGGTCGATCCGGATTGCTTTTTCTGCTTCTTCAATGGCGCGTTTGTGCTCCCTCATATGACTGAGCGTCCATCCCTTATAGGTGTGGGCTTCGGCTGTGGGTTGAATCGCCAGCGACTGATCATACAGGCGCAGTGCCTCTTCATGATGGCCGAGAAGAGTTAGAAGATAGCCCGTGTTATAAAGTTCTTCGGCGCTAGCGGTTTTTTCCTGAGCTAAAGAAAGCGGTGTTTGGTGGCAGATGAACTGGACAAGGATCGATATAAGAAAGAAGGCGATCTTTCTCATAAGCTCGCTCTGGCTATCCCTAGCCTATCCCCGCCTCAGTTTTCGCGCAAGTTGAAACGTTGGGAGAGCGCCATGATCCCCGTCTCACAGTTTTTCCCACGAAATCAAAAACACTCCGACGATTACAAGCAGCACGGCGCCGATCTTGCGCGGCGTGAGCCGTTCGACGTCTTTGAGAAACAGAGCGGAGAGCGGCAGGATGAAAAGCGATGAGCCGTTGATGAGCGGCGACATCAGCGAAACCCGCTCCATGCTAAGGGCGGTGTAGGCGAAAACGTAAGAGAGAAAGTTCATGAATCCGGCGGCGGCAAAGAGCGCGAAACCGCGCGGCGCGGAGGTGCCGAGCGGCTGTTTTTTCTCAAAGGCGAGATAGATGAGGGACATGGTCGCGAAGGAGGTGGTCGCCGCGAGCGCGGCGCCCAGGATGGGCGAGCCGATTTGCAATAAACCGAAGCGGACCAGATTGTCGCGGGCGGCGAAGAGAAAAGCGGCGGTGAGCGGGAACAAGAGATCGCGCGTGAGCCAGGTCTTGCTCGCGCCCTTCCACGAAAGCGCGATGATGCCGGAGACGATCGAGAGGGTGCCGAGAAGATTGGTCACTGTCGGCCGTTCCTGGAGAAAGGCAATGGCAAAGAAGGTCGCGAAAAGCGGGGTGCTGTTGGTCAGACAGGACGTTATCGACGCGCCGAGCCGCTCCATGCCCTTGAACATGAAGAAGCGCGCGACGCCGGGGACGAATATGCCCACCAGAACGAAGATGAGATTGGCCGGCGCCCAAAGCTCGATGAGCTCGACGAACAGGAAGATGTAGAGCCAAAGAAAGAGCGCATTCAGACCCAGATTGGTCAGCAGGCCGCGAAAGTAGTCGAGCGCCAGCACGCCCCGGTTGATTTGAATCATCGACACGGCGAAACAAAACGAAGCGAGCAGACCGAGGATAATGGCAACCATGATGATCGGCTGGAAAACTTAGCTGGTGCCGAAGCTGAATTCAAACAAGGAGCCGGAAGCGGAGTTCAAAGCGAGTTGGGGGACAGAGGTCGCTGGAAAGCTGAGCTTGACGGTGGCTTTGTGCGCTGACGCAGGTTTACCCACCCTGGCGTAACTTCTTTGACCACAGGTTGACGATCTCATTGGCTGACGCCACCCGCCCATAGTGCTTTTTCACTAGGGCCACCGCTTCATTGTGCGCCTCGGGACCGTAGGTGGTCGCGCAGCAGTCCTCGACCAAGGTGATGTAATAGTCGAGCATGAAGCCGACGGTGAGTGTGTGGAAGACGCACATGCCGGTGCCGACGCCGGTGATAAGCAGGCTTTTGACGCCGCGGGCGCGCAGCAACATGTCTAAATCGGTGCCGATGAAAGCGCTGTAGCGGTGTTTGGTAACGATCATTTCCCCGGGTTGGGGTTCCAAGCCTTCGTGAAACTCGGCGCCCCAAGTGCCGTCGGCGCAGGCGAGCAGTTCGGGATTCTTAAATTCTGTCCAGACCGGGGAGTTGGTCCACTGATTGCCAGATGTTCTAACAAAGCAGATGGGGAAATGATGCGCGCGCGCTTGCTCCACTAGATTAACCAAACGCGGAATCATATTCTCGACAAATCCCATATCGCGGCCGCGCTTGCAGGCGGCGCCATCGCGGTGGCAGAAGTCGTTTTGCATGTCGACGACGATCAACATGCCGTGTTTCGGATCGATGCGCTCTGCTAACGAGAAAGCCATAACAACTGTTCCTATTCGTATAGTTTCTTGATGAA
>JACPFE010000487.1 GCA_016183145.1 Deltaproteobacteria bacterium
GCAGCCGGAGTGGCCGGGGTCGCCTTTTTCTCCTGCGCGAAGCTGACGCCGCTGAAAGCTAGAGTGGTCAATGCAATGACTAATACTTTAAGCGCGTTCTTCATAGTATCACCTCCTTTTGACTATTTAGACGTATGGATTTATGAATGCTTCATGGGGTCAGGAAAAGTTATCTAAACACCAGGCGTAATGGTACCGAAGCCGATTTAAGACCCCGATTTTATTCAATGTTCTAGTCTTGCACTCCAAATGGAGATGCCTCATCGCAATTCATAAAAGCGCCGGGCGTTGCCTTCAAGTAGCTTTTGGCGAACGGCAGCGGGGATATCGTCCCGTTCCCTAAGGTGCCGAGCCGTGCCTTCGGTACGATCGGCGTGCGGGTAATCGGAAGAATACATAAAGAGATCCTCCCCTACCTCTTGCACGACGCGACCGAGGAAGGATTCGTTTCCCTCGCAACCGAAAAAGATCCTGCCCGATTTCAAATAATCACTCGGCGGATGGCTGATCAGATCCCTGGCGCCATAACGCGGATTTGCGAAATGATCGTCCATCCGCTCCACATGAGCCGGAACCCAACTGATGCCGCCTTCGAGGAAGGCGAAGGTCAGGTTCTTATGGCGATCCAACAATCCCGAACAAAGCACGCTGGTGAGGCCGGCCATGATCGGAAAGATGCCCGCCAGCACCCGGTTGGGAAAATGATGCTCGAACATTTGATCAACAACGGGAAATTGGAGGCTAAAATGGACCGCGATCGGCATCTTCAAGCGGTTCGCTTCGGCAAAAAACGGATCGTGATCGGGATGATCCAGCCGTTTCGCCCCGACGGCGCCGTTGATCATGACAGATTTCATTCCCAGTTCTTTGATCCGCGACAGCTCCTTGGCCGCTCCTTCGGGATCTTGCAGGGAGACCACGCCGACCCCTTGGAGCCGATCCGGTGCCTTCTTGCAGACTTCGGCGAGCCACGTGTTATAGGCGCGGCACACTCCGTTAGCCAAGATTCCATCTGGCCAAGCGTTAACGTGCAGGAGAAAGCTTGGGTAGATGAACTGGAGGTCAATCTTCTCCTTGTCGAGATCGTGGAGCCGCTCTTTAAGATTCGTCAACGTCTGGCTGCCCACGGAAGCGCGGCGCGCCGACTGGATTGCCTTGCCCGGAGGGGCGGCGGTGCCGGGGGCGCCGGCGCCTTTGATCGATGGCCTTTTGTAGGGCGTTTGGCCATCAACCACCCAAAAGTTGAATCCCTGGTCGTCCGCCAACAGGCGCGGGCGATAATTTCTGAGCGGCGGTTCCATGTATTTCTCAAAGATCTCTTCGGTCTCGAAAAGATGGCCGTCGGCGTCGATGATCATGGTTATGTCCTCGTGTTCGAAATAATACGAACGTATTAAGTAGCGTTACCTGCTCGGGGAAGAAAGCCTTCGGACCGGGAGTAATGGGCCTCTACCTCGAAGGCCACCCGCGCCAACCCCTTAGGCTGCTCATTCCGACGGTCTGGGCCTGGGATGATCTTCACGTTCCGACGCTCCCGATTCCTCAGTCTTCCTTCCCCTCGCCAAAACCCAAATGTAACATCGATAAACACGTTTGTGTTAGTTCGCGCTTCAGTTCCCAGTAGCGACTGAACCCTACTTTGAGCGCTGCGACACCAACTCTGCGTTTAGCCCAGCGGGGCAGGGATAGGCCTTCGCGCTGTGACTGATCTTTGAGCGCACCATTAATTCGGCGTAGCTCACGCCGACGGCCTTGGTGTTGATAACGGGGACGCCGAGATGGGGTTCCAGCTCTGGCGGCGTGACGACGTAGGGGTAGATCTTCCCGCCCAGGGGAATGATCGCCTGGGCACCTTGCGCGACGAGTTCCTTGCCTACCGCGAGGGTGCGTTCGATGACGACATCATGGTAGCCGGAGAGATCGCCGGTATCATACAGACCAACGGTTCTGATGCCGCAGACAAACGGCGCCATGCCGTAGGACTGCACCAAGCGCATCGTGTGCGGCATATGGGTTTCCAGCGGCACAATGAGGCCGAAACGGTCACAGATCGATGCCCCGAAATGGAGCGAGGCGCGCAGCAGGCCGATGACGGGTATGCGCACGGCTAGACGGCTCGCTTCGACCCCGGGATCGAAGGTGTTGCTCTGAATCACCGCGTCGAAGCCGAGATGCTCGGCCTCGATAGCTTTCTTGACCAGAGCCGGCGTTTCTAGAATATGATGCAGGCCCGACAGCGCCTTGCGCTGTTCCAGCAGACTCAGCACCTCGCCGCCACCGAGATCTTCGGGATAGCCGAGCTCGAAGATAGTATCGGGCGAGGCGTAGCTCTTGAGCAGCTCTATGATATGAGCTTCCAGCTCGGGCGAATGACGGTGAAACGAGTGGTTTAAAAACATGATGCGCATGGCTTTCTCCTCGGATTAGAATAGGACCCATACAAGCAGGACATCTTAGTTGCCGAAAATTGATCGCAGTTGTTTGGCGTACTCCTCTAACTTTTCCGCCAAGGCCGGGCTGACGGGCGCCATTTTGATCTCTCTTGTCGCGCTCGATACATTCGCCGCCAGGTCTGCGCGGGCGACGAATCGTCCTGGGGTTTGCGCCAGTTTCTGCCCCTCGCGGGAGAGTACGAAGTCCAGGAACAATTTTGCCGCGTTGGGATGCGCCGCTTGGGCGGATAACCCGATGCCGACCATGACGGCGGGCGCGGGGCCTAAAGCTACCCAGTCAATAGGCGCGCCTCTTTCCTTCATCCGTTCTACGGAGGCGGCTGGAATATTGATGTCGAGATGACCTTCACCCGCGGCAACCAACTGCGCCAATAGCTCGTGCCCTTCACGGGGACTCGGCTGCTGCTTGGCGAGATCGCGCATATACTTTAACCCGCGCTCCGCTCCCATGATTTGCAGCATGCCGGCGAACCATTCTGCCTTGGTCCCTTCCATCATCAATTTGCCTTTCCACCTGGGATCGAGCAGATCGTCGTAGGTTTTAGGCAGCAGGAGCGATGTCACGAGCCGGGTATTGTAGGCGGTGACGTAGGCATTGTAATAGACCGTCGTCCAGAACCCCTCTTCCTTGAAATCCTTCGGGTAGAAAGAATTGGCTTGCGGGATGTAGCGCGCCAGCAGGCCGCCGCGGCTAAAGATATGCATGCTGAATTCGACGGTCTGGATCACGTCGGCGAAGGATTTCTTAGCGCGGGCTTCGGTCAGGACTCGGGTCAGGAGCTTCTCGCTGCCGCTGCGTTGGAGCTTGACCTTGATATACGGGTGGCGTTTCTCAAATTCACCGATCAGCGCATTCGCTTCGCTCAGATTCATCGACGCGTAATAAACGACCTCGCCTTCACGCTTCGCCGCGTCGATTACCGCGTCCGCCGTGGCCGCCACGGCGGGTGAAAAGGAACCGGCGAGAAGCAACGGCAGCAGAACGGCAAGCCATGGTTCCAAAAGAAGCCTTGAAGAAGCCGTTCTCATTCTTATCGACCTCGAATAGCCAGCAAATCGATAAAGCCGCTCTCATCAAGCTCGCGAATAAATCGATCATCGACGAAATTCCGTGCCTCGGCCTTTCTTGCCTCGGGCAGCTCCTTGGCCATGAGATCAAGCAAAGTTTGCAGCGACGAGACCACCGGGTAAGGAGCTTCGGGCATTCCCGGCAGCGTCAGGTCGTAGGTTTCCTCGGCCACGGTGCGGTCCGCCAGGCCGCTGTATTCGGCCTGGACGTTGATCGTGAACTCGCGGTCGGTGCGATAACGGTGCATGCCTTCGACGTAGGCTTTGATGAATTTCCTGGCGATCTCAGGGTTCCGTTCAACGTAATCGTGACGCGCGGCGATGCCGCCGAGGGCGTAATTCAGACCGTATTCGGCGAAGTCTATCAGATATTTTCAACCTTTCCGTTGGGCATCGATGGATTCCGGCGGCGTGATGACGACGGCATCGCATTTGCCGTTGAGCAACACTTGGACGTCGCTGCCGCCCGCAATCGGTTCCTCGCGCAAGCCTTCGATTCCTGC
>JACPFE010000482.1 GCA_016183145.1 Deltaproteobacteria bacterium
CCGCATCGGGCAGCACGCGGTATATCTTGTGTAGCTCCAGCGAGGCCGGATACTCAGAATTGTCCACGCAAATGGCGAACCGAGAGCTGGAGGGTTTGTGCGTTTTCATAAATCTAATCCAGATAGCGTTTGCGTTTGATTTCCTTTTTGCCGATACCATGGGCTTGTGATAGGGCCGCGCCTTGCATTACTCCAATGTGTGATTGCAAAACCTGGTCCTCATCCGTCATCCTTATCGCTTTCCATAGAGACGGTCGATGTAGCCGCTGTTTTTGATCTCCTCTATGAAAGTCGTGTCCATATAATCTTTGGCTTGCGGATTGCGCTCTGTCGCGGTTGCAATCGAATCCAGTGCGGCCTGTACTCCCTTTGGCTCCGGAATGGGAAATTCACGCAGGCTGCCGGCGATTCTTTCGTGGATACCCTTGGCAATTTGGGGATTTTCGACGCCCTCATCTCTCAGCGCGGCCAAAGGCACCTCCGGACGGGTTTTGAAAATATGAATCCCCTCAACGTAAGCCTCCAGCAGTTTGCGTATGGTTTCACGCTGGGCGCGAAGGACTGATAAAGAGGCAACTATGCCGAAGCGGGCGTAATCCAGCGGCATCTCTGCGAGATCCGCGAGCACTCTGCAACACTTCGAGGCTAATACCTTATGCAATTGATCCGGACTCACCAGGGCCCCGTCCACATGTCCCGCAACCAGGGCGCTAATTCTCGCCGGCGTGTTGCCTACCTGTAAAATCGTTACATCCCTTTCGGGATTGAGTTTCAAGAATCGCAACGCGAGCTTGGTCGTGATATCCGACGCTGAGCCGAAGCGGCTGATCGCGACGCGTTTGCCTTTCAAATCCTCCGCTGTCTTGACGGCGTTTCGGACGACAATAAAATGCTCCAAACGATTGATCGTGACCGCAATCACTCTTACTTCCATGATACCGGCGACTTTCGGACTGAGCTGAGCGGGCACATCGGAATCTGAGAGAATAATATCTCCCGCGACCATGGCCTGCGACATCACTCCCCCGCTGCCAAAATAAATAGCCTTCACGTCGAGGCCGCGTTTCTGCCAAAGCTTTTCTTTCTCAATCACACGGCGCAGAGTTCCGCTGACACCCGTCCCGCTATAGCCCATGACAACCGGCTGGGCCTGTAAGGCACCAACGCCAAATTGCCACGTCAAAAAATACGCCCCAAAAAAAACCATGCTTCGAATACCCATAGCTCTGCCTCCTCTGAAATCAGCGCCTAAGGCTTGAGCACCGGAGCGGGTCGAATTTCGCTGAGCAGCGAAAAATCGCCGACTTCGAAAGCGAACATGACAGCTTTCACGGGCGCGCCCGCAACCGCGGCGCGCGTCGCCGAGCCCGTGCCGGTTACATAGCCCAGCTCTCCGGCCAGAACGCCGGCAATGATTGTTCCCCACCCGTAAATCACCGTTTCAAGAGCGGCATTTCCATTTTGATCCCGGCCTTGGCGAGTTTCTCGGCATACATCCGGCGTATTTCCGGATCTTCATCCTCGTAGTCAATCAGAGTTCCGCCCTCTTTTGCAGTCAGATAAACGCCGTCGTCTTGCCGCTTGCCTGCTACCATAAACCCGACGCTGTTCAGTCGGCTGCCGTAGCGCACCGCCAGATGGCGCGCCTTGCCGGCGCCGGTATTGAAGTGCTGGTGATACCAACCGTTCGGCGGACAATAGACGCTGCCTTCCTTCCACTCTATTTTGACAACCTCATCTCCACGCCCGTCTTGAAACGGCCTGGTTCCTAACTCTTTCGACCAGAGCAGGACGTAACCAGACGATTCCAACCCCAATAGAACTGCGCCCGGGCCATGATAATGCGCCTTGTGATAGCGTCCTTCGGGCCAGCCGGAGATGTGGCCGATCAACCCGTTTCCAGAAACCTCGAACTGCGTGATCTCTACGCCAGATCCCTTTACTGTCATCGAGTCAAGGCGAGCAGACTTGATGTCCGGTATGAAATTGGTTTCCCAAATCGGTTGCATACCTCGCTCGTAGCGCTTATTCCCGACTGCAAAAAAATCTTCTTCGCCCTTGTAGCGGTCGGAAAACTGATAAGGATTGTTAAACACAAACTCGGAATTATGAAACACATCCATGATCACCGGCGCATTGGTCATCGCAAGAAACTTAACCGGCTCGCGGCCACCGTTGATCAGACGATGCCAGGTGTTGAGCGGCGGGGCAAAGAGACTGAAGGGTCCCCACTCAAACATCCTCTTGGGGCCGCCGTCCTGCCATATTTCTGTGGCGCCCTGGCCTGCCAAAATACAGATCACCTCTTCATAGAGATGTTTCTCCACGTTCAGCGCGCCTCCCGGGGGAATCTCAGCGATATACATGCTTGAGACTCCCTCCATACCGTGGAGCTGAACGAAACAGCCCTTTCCTCCCATGCGAGGCCAGGGCGCCAAGGGTAGCTCGCGCACGTCCTCTACCCCATGGCCCTGAACAACGGGCAGTCCCTCGCCCTTCATCCATTTGAAGTAGGCAGTTTTTTCGTACGACGCCAATAAATTTTCAAACCGTTTGTCGACTGCCATCGGCTCTCCTTTATTGTTGAATCTTCAGGCTTCTGTGTGGGTAACGTGGCACGATTACCTTTATTTCGATCACCACGAAGATCACGAAGGACACGAAGGGTTCGGATATTTTGTTCTTAAACTTCGTGCTCTTCGTGTCCTCCTTTGAAAATACCCGTTTGGGGATGAGAACGAAGAGGCCCGCCTGGGTTCCGTCA
>JACPFE010000483.1 GCA_016183145.1 Deltaproteobacteria bacterium
ACTCATTTTTACACCCTGAATTGGGAATTGGTCTTGCGAGGTCTCACCAATACCGTGATTTTGGTCACCGTGGTTCCATTAGCCGTGGTACTCCTCGGCTTCACGATCTCATGGCTCATCGTGCGCTCGCGCAATCGTGCGCGCTACGCCCTCGAGTTCGGCGCCTTCCTGCCCCACGCGCTTCCCGAAGTGATCTTAGCCATCGGCGCCCTGCTGTTCGCCTTGTTCGTTCTCGGCACGACAATTCCGCTGTATGGTTCGGTCTGGATAATCGCGATCGTGTATATCGTTGCGCGCCTCGCCTTTGCCACCCGAGCGCTCAATGGTTCGCTCCTGCAAATCCACCGGGAACTTGAAGAAGCGGCTTTCGTCGCGGGGCTTTCCCACGTCAAAACAGCGTGGCGGGTATTGTTCCCACTCATAAGACCGACCCTGTTCTCCGTTTGGATATGGACCGCCCTGCTGGTCTATCGGGAATTGACCGTGGCCGTGTTCCTGACGGTCCAAGACAACATTACACTGCCCGCGGTCATTTGGAGTTACTGGTACGGCGGCATTATCAACAAGGCCTCAGCCGTGACGCTGGTGATGACATTGGTGTTAACCCCGCTCATCCTGGCCTTCTGGTGGTTCGGCCGACGCAGCCAGGTTTCTGTGAATTGATGCGGGCGATACGACTCTAAGCACAACCACTGGCGGCTCGCCCGCATTTTTCATGCAACGAGGCCAAGTGACAACATGCGGTCGACCGAGGTAGGAGCCGCGATCTAGCTCGTTCAAGGTTCCATGTTTAAGGTTCCACGTTTGAAACCAAAACTTCAAATCCGATTCTTTGAACTTTGAACCCGGAACTTTGAACTAAATTACCGCCTCTCACTCCAAAGGCCACGCTGTTTTGGATGATCTGGGTTAGCTATAGGAAATTTCGTATTTCTCATGGCGCAGCTCGGCGCTCGCCTTGATGATGATCTTGTGATTGATCTCGCGCTCTAGGTTGTCCAGACTTTGATTTTTCTCGTCGTAGAGAAAATTTGCGATATCGGGGTGCATTCGGACGATGCTCGTCGTAGAGAAAATTTGCGATATCGGGGTGCATTCGGACGATGATGTTTTTTCCGTTCTCTAAATCCGCCTGTTGCTTTTTGATCGCCCGCAAAAGGTCGTACGCAATGGTTACCGCGGACTTGATCCGGCCTCGCCCCTCACAGTGTGGGCAGGGGCTCAGCAGTTGGTTCTCCAAGCTCTCTCGGGTGCGCTGGCGAGTCATTTCCACCAATCCAAGCTCGGAGATTTTTAAAATATTAGTCCGGGCTTTGTCCTTCTTGAGGGCCTCTTTCAGCGCTTCATAAACCTTCTTGCGGTTACCCTCTTTTTCCATGTCGATGAAGTCGATGATGATGATGCCGCCGAGGTTTCTCAGCCGCAGTTGGCGCACGACTTCTTGAGTTGCTTCGAGATTGGTTTTGACGATCGTTTCTTCCTGACTGCGCTTGCCGACGAATCGGCCGGTGTTGATATCGATAGCGGTCAACGCTTCGGTCCGTTCGATAATGATATAGCCGCCGGAGCGCAGCCAGACTTTTCGCTCCAGGGCCTTTTCGATCTTCTCCTCGATGGCATAGTGCTCGAACAGGGGATGTTTTTCGTCATACAGGACGATCTTCGATTTCAGTCGAGGCATGAACTGGTGGACAAAATCGATGATGCGGCGGTGATCTCTGGCGGAGTCGATCACCACTTGCTCGGTATCCGTAGTAAAAAAATCCCGAATGGCTCTGGCGATGAGATCGAGATCCTGGTGAATCAACGCCGGGGCCGCAGCCGACTTTGCTCTCTTCTGGATTCTGTTCCAGAGTATCGTGAGAAAACGGTGATCCCGCTGTATTTCCCGCTTGCTTAGCCCTTCACAGGCGGTGCGCAAGATAAACCCGCCTTCTTTCGTACCCAATCCTTGGGCAATCTCTTTGAGCCGTTTGCGCTCCTCGTCGCTCTCGATGCGCCGAGAAATTCCAATATGATTGGAACCCGGCATGAAAACCATGTAGCGGCCCGGCAGCGACACATGAGAGGTGATCCGCGCTCCCTTCGTCCCCAACGGGTCCTTCGCCACTTGGACCAAAATTTCCTCTCCCCGGGAGATCCGCTTTTCCAGCGGCAGCCGCCGCGACGAATGGTGCGGTTTAGCGGCGTCTTCGAACTCCACCTCTTCTCCACCCTCACTCATCAGCCGCATTTCCTCCGGAACATCGTCAAAATCCGAGGCGTGGAGGAAGCCGGCCTTCTCCATGCCGATGTCAACGAATGCGGCCTGCATCCCCGGCAAAACCCGCGCGACTTTTCCCTTGTAAATGTTTCCCGCGATTCCCATCTCCTCTTTTCTTTCGATGAGGAATTCGGCGAGCTGGCCATCTTCGATGATCGCGATGCGGCTTTCTTGGGGGGTGGAATTGATGAAAATCTCTTGTTTCATAAGACTCGCATGAATGATAGCGCTCAGTACTAAGGAGGCAGGGATGACAGGCGACGGGCCGCCGGGCGAGCGGCGATATCTCCAAGTCCGTCAATGTAGCCGTTTCTGTTTATAGAGTAAATCGGCCTGGAGTTCAAGCAGGGTTCATCGGTTAAGCCATCGCTTGATTTGACATTGCCACGGCACCCCGCTATTTTTAAGGAACCGTAGTTATGAAGCTCCACGGGCTTGCGCCCGTGGTATCTTTAATTTCTTCGGCGGAATCCGCCGAAGCATTGACCCTCCTTCGCTCTTCGAGCTACGGAGGGTCCGTCCGACGCATCCATCCCCGGGCTCACGCCCGGGGTCTTCTGCGTAGGCGGATAAAGTTTTTCAGGATTCAACAGGGTTCCATGAATTATTCGGCTGCCATTCCAACCTATTCCGTTCTGAACACTAAGGTTCTCATCCTTAATCGTTCTTATCTGCCGATCCACGTCACCTCCGTGCGGCGCGCGTTTATTCTACTTTATCAGGGCATGGCGAAGGCGGTAAACGATCAATATCAGACCTTCGATTTCGAAAGCTGGAGCGATCTGTCCGTTTCCACGCGGGATGAAACCATCGGACTGGTGAACCGGGTCATTCGCGTCCCGCGCGTTATTCTGCTGATCAGTTATGACCGCGTGCCCAAACGTCATGTGCGCTTCAGCCGGTACAACATTTACGCCCGAGATAATTGCACCTGCCAATATTGCAACCGCAGGCTGCCGCGGCAGGAACTCAACCTCGACCACGTCGTACCACGATCACAGGGCGGTACCTCAATTTGGGAGAACGTGGTTTGTTCATGCCACGAGTGCAACCGCCGCAAGGGCGGCCGGACTCCCCAGCAAGCTGGAATGCTCCTCGGGCGCAAGCCCGTAAGGCCGAAATGGACTCCGTTCATGCAGGAAACCTTCAGCCTGTCGCGTTATAAAGAGTGGATGCCGTTTCTCAATACGGTTGACATCTCCTACTGGAACACTGAGTTGTTGGATAGATAGGCCGGAGTATTCACACGTGACAGCAATCGAGGAGCGAGCCCTCCGGATCGAGCACGGAGATCCAGAGTTCAATGTTCAAAGTTCAAGGCTCAAAGTCGGAAACGAATTAAAACGTTGAACCGGGAACATTGAACCTTGAACATCTTTTTTGCCTTCGTTCCTCCAGGCTCACCCCTCGATTGACACAGTGTTGTGATTCTACCCCAGAGTGAATAATCCGGGATAGTATTTTACATTACTCCCACATATTGTGGTAGCTCTAGTATAGTTCCCCCTTATATTGTAATTTCCGCTTGACACCCATGCCCTCACTGTGAAATATTGGGGCACAGTCTTAAACTAGGTTATATTTTCGTATAAAATAACCAACATGCGCCTAAAACGCCTTGAAATGCTTGGTTTCAAGTCATTCGCCCAGAAGACTGTGGTCGAATTTACGCCCGGCATTACGTCGATCGTCGGCCCAAACGGTTGCGGTAAATCTAATATCGTGGACGCCCTTAGCTGGGCTATGGGGGAACAAAGCGCTCGCCATCTGCGCGGGCACCAAATGGAAGACGTAGTTTTCAACGGCAGCGATAACCTCCCTGCTACCGGTATGGCCGAAGTCTCGTTGACTTTTGACAACGAAGACGGCCGCGGCCCCGTCGAATACAATACCTTCAGTGAGATCATGGTGACCCGTCGGCTCTTTCGTTCCGGTGAGTCTGAGTACGCCATCAATAAAATCCCCTGCCGCTTAAAGGATGTGATTGAACTTTTTTTGGGAACCGGTGTCGGGAGCAAAGCCTACTCCATCGTCGAGCAGGGCCGAGTCGACGAACTGGTCAATGCCAAACCGGAGGAGCGCCGCTCGCTCATCGAAGAGGCGGCCGGGACCAGCAAATTCAAAAGCCGCAAGCTGGTCGCCGAGAGAAAACTCGAACGCACACAGCAGAATCTGCTCCGCGTCAACGACATCGTGCGCGAGATCGAACGGCAAATTCGTTCCATGGAACTACAGGCCCGCAAGGCGGAGCGCTACCGCGCGTTGAAAGCCGAATTGAAAGAGAAAGACCTTGCATGTGCCGCGCTGTTCCAGCAGCAGTTGAACGAAGACATGGCACGGCACCAAGCCGATCTCACCGGCGCTGAAAACCGCTTGGCCGAGCAGATGGCCGCCTTGCGCTCCAAAGAAGCCGAGAGCGAGGCAGTACGGTTGTCGCTGATGGAATCGGATAAGGCCATCGCCGCTCAGCAAGAATCGGTCTACCAACAGAAAGTTCGAATTCAGGCGGACGAGCAAAGAATCGCCTTTTACCGCCAGGACCTCTCCCAACTCGAACGAAACCAGGCGGATGCCGGCGCGGCGCTCAGGCTCCTCGAAGACAGGCTAAAACTGCTCGCGCAAGAAATCACCGAGTTGAGCAACGCGCGCGAGAGTTTCGTGCAGCTTTCTCTCTTCGAGGAAACTCGTCTGCGGGAAAAAGAAAGCGAACTTGATAACCTCCAAGCGCAGATTCAATCGCTGCAAACCGATTTGGAGCGGGAAAGAGAATCGCTCATCGAGGCCGCCAATCAGATAGCCTATCTGAGAAACGATCTGTCGGCCAAAGAAAAACGGCGGGCCGAGATCGCCAGGGAATTGGCGAGATGCCAAACGGAGAACGCCGGCGCGGCGAACGCCCTGGCGCAGAGCGAACAAAAGCGCATCGAGACCCGGCGAGCGCTGGAACTGACCGTGGAGCGGAGGCGCGAGCGGTCGCTCGAGGCCGCGCAGGCCGCCGCTTCCATCCAGGCATTGAGCCGGTCGCGCGACGAGCAAGACCGCAAAGTGGAGTCGATCAAAGATCAGATCCAGGAAAACCGGTCGCGCTTGCATTCTCTCGAAGATTTGCACCGAAACTACGAGGGATATCAGGAGGGCGTCCGCGCGATCATGATGAAGCGGCAAAAGGAAGCCTCGCCCAACGGGATCTACGGCCTGGTTGCGGAAGTCATCGAAGCGCCGCAGCCGTTTGAAAAGGCGTTGACGGCCGTCCTCGGCGACCGCTTGCAGTACGTCATCGTCAAGGGGCAAGAAGAGGGCGTTGAATCGATTGAATACTTGAAGCGCGAGGCGACCGGCCGCGGCAGCTTCATTCCGTTGCAACTCTCCCGCAAACAGCCCAAGCCCCTGCCATTGGCCGACGCCGAGGCGGTGGGTCCCTTGATGGAAATGATCACGGTCAAAGATGGCTACAGCGACGTGGCGGAGTACCTGCTCTCGGACGTCGTCGTGGTCAAAGATATGACGGCCGGTCTAGCGCTCTGGAACAGAAACGGCTTTTACTGCACGCTGGTTACTATGGACGGCGAAGTGATCGATTCTATGGGCGTCGTCACCGGCGGCAGCGGCGCGGCCCTGGATGGGAGTATTTTCACCCAGCGCCGGCGCATCCGAGAACTGGGAGTCATGGTCCACGAGTTGGAAGACCAGCTTTGCGCTGAGGATCAAGCGTTGATCAGGTTCAAACAGGAGCTGGACGAAGCCGAGACCAAGAAAACGCTTCTTGGCGGCGAGATCCACCGGTTGGAACTGGAGTGCGTGCGTCTCGAGCACGAATGTCGTTCCGCCGATCAAGAATGTGAGCGACTCACCGAAGCCTTGCAGGCCCTCGGTATCGAGCAAGCGGAGCTTACGAAGGATATTGGAATCCTCGACGACGAGATCCGCCAGTGCAGAGAATCAGCGCAAGCCCGCATAACAGAAAAAAGCGAGCGGGAGCAGCTGCTCGCCCAGAAACAAGCCACTGCCGCCGCTCTCAAGAATGGCGCGGAAATTGCCGAAGCCGCGGTCACCCAGTCTCGCGTTCGCCATGCCGCATTATTTGAAAAGCGGGAGAATACCCATTTGAATCTTGAGAATCGGCTCAAACTGCAGGAAGAATGCGCGGCGGAAGTCACCAGCCGTCGAGCGCAAATCGGCGAAATCCTCCAGCGCCGAGCCGAGGTCGAGCGGTCGCTGGCCGAGGCTCAGAGAGATTTGGAACTGGGTCGGTCGGCGCTCGATGAATTGGAAAGCCGCATGCAGGCCGAGCGCCAAGGCTACAGAAGTATCTCGACGACACTCGCGGAAATTGAAGAGTCGATTAAAGAGTTGAGACCCCGGGGAGAACTCTACCAAGAAGAGAAAAGCCGGGCCCAACTGGCGTTAGCGGAAAAACGCATGAGCTTGCAGCACCTTGTCGACAATATTCGGGAAAAGTATGATGTGGGCGTGGAGGCCCTCGTGGTCGCGCCGTCGGAGAAGCCGATGTCACGCGATGAGCTACAGACTGAGATCGATGACCTGCGCGGCCGCCTGGAGCGCATGGGCGAGGTCAATCTGGCCGCCATCGGCGAATATGAAGAATTGACCACTCGCTTTCAGTTCATGACCCGGCAAAAAGAAGACCTGGAAAAAGCTATCGCCGACTTGCAGCAAACCATCGTGAAACTCAACCGCATTTGCCGGCTTCGTTTCAAGGAAAGCTTTGAGCAGATCAACGAAAAGTTTGAAAAGATCTTTCCCCGGCTCTTCAGAGGCGGCAAGGCCAGACTGGTGCTGACCGATGAAAACGACTACCTCGAGACGGGAGTCGACATCGTCGTGCAACCGCCCGGAAAGAGACTCCAGTCCATCACCCTTCTTTCCGGAGGAGAAAAGGCGCTGACCGCGGTGAGTCTCCTTTTTGCTATCTTCTTGACCAAGCCCAGCCCGTTTTGCTTCCTCGACGAGGTGGACGCTCCTCTCGACGACGCCAATCTCGATCGGTTTAACGATCTGATCAAAGAGATGAGCGAGTCCTCTCAATTCGTTCTCGTCACCCACAACAAGAAAACCATGCAAGCCGCCGAAACGCTCTACGGCATCACCATGGCGGAGCCCGGCGTCTCCAAGGTCGTGTCGGTGCACATGAGTTAACTGACCACCGGATTTCAAACAGACCCGTTACTTCCAGCCCTATATTCAGTGTAGACTCACGCGATGGAAGGCAGTTCTTTCTTTCAGCGGCTCAAGCAGGGGCTGACTAAAAGCCGCGAGAGCTGGGTGCAGAAGATCGCCGCGGTCGTACAAAACCGGCGCTGGGACGAGACCTCGATTGCCGACATGGAGGAGAGTCTTATCGCCGCAGACGTCGGCGTCAAGGCAACCCAAGAACTTTTGGAGACCTTGCGCAAGCGATCGCCCGGTGCCTCCGACCCGGCCGAGGAAATGTCGCGGACATTGCAAGCAGCCCTGGTAGACATGCTGCGCAGATCTCCCGGACCTAAAATCGCTCCGTTATCAGCGCGTCCCTGGGTGGTGATCTTCCTCGGGGTCAACGGTGTCGGCAAGACCACTACGATCGGCAAGCTCGCCGCCCAGTATCGATCGTCCGGCAAGAAAGTACTGCTCGTCGCCGCGGACACCTTTCGTGCCGCCGCCATCGAGCAGCTCGATGCCTGGGGGCAGCGTGCCGGTGTGGACGTCATCAAACATCGCGCCGGCGCCGATCCCTCCGCGGTCGTTTACGACGGCATTCAGGCGGCGAAAAGCCGGGGCGTCGACGTGTTGCTCATCGACACCGCCGGCCGGCTGCATACCAAAGTTCATTTGATCGAAGAGCTAAAAAAGATCCGCCGCGTGATTTCCCGGGAACAACCCGACGCTCCCCATGAAACGCTCTTGGTCCTGGACGCGACCACGGGACAGAACGGCTTGCAACAAGCGCGCGTTTTCAAGGAAGCGACCGATATCACCGGCATCGTGCTGACCAAACTCGACGGCACCGCCAAGGGCGGTGTCATCATCGGCATTCAAACCGAACTGGGACTTCCGGTAAAATACATCGGCATCGGCGAAGAGGTCGAAGATCTCCAACCCTTCGACCCGACTCGGTTCGTCCAGGCGCTATTTGAGAATTAGGCGTAGATTCTTACCGTTCAAATGTTCAACAGAACAAGTCCGATAAGATTTATCATGCCAAGAACCTTTGCTGTTGCGGGAAAGTCAGCCGATGATTAGCCCATGGCGACTGGGAAAGGATCTGTTGTCTGTCGCTGCCGTCTTGCTTCTTCCTCAGCTCGCCTGTGCAGGCTCGTTGAACCTGGGTTCCATAAGTGCGAACCCGGTGGGGGAGAGCAAAAAATTTTCTTCCTTTACAAGCTATCTTGCGCAGCAGTTGCAATCCGAAGGATTCGACCACGGAAGAGTTGTCGTGGCAGAGAGCATTCCTGCCATGTCCTCATTGTTGCAGACGCGACGGGTCGACCTTTACATAGACAGCCTATTCCCGTCGTTGGCTGTAAGCCGCCTTTCCGGCAGCAGGTTTCTGCTCCGGCGCTGGAAGACGGGAAAAAGCGAATACCGGTCGATTATTTTCACGCGAAAAGACAGCGGCATGGCTCGATTGGAGGATCTCAAAGGCAAGATCGTTGCCTTTGAGGAATCCTTCTCTTCGACCGGTTATTTTTTCCCGAAAGTGGATTTGTTGAAAAAGGGCTTCCGATTAGCCCCCAAGCGACAGGGATCGGAACCCGTAAACACAGACGAAGTGGGTTATGTTTTTAGTCGCGGTGACACCAATACGCTTTTCTGGGTGTTGAATGGAATGGTAGCGGCCGGAGCGGTCGATGATCAGAAATATTTCGTGTTTACGAAAAACCGGGACATCTTCAGGATCCTTCATGAGTCGGTTTCATTTCCGCGCCAGCTTGTCAGTTATCGAGCGGATTTCCCCGCCAAGCTGGTGGCGAGAGTTAAAACGCTTTTGCTCAACATGCATCAGTCTGAGGAGGGTGAAAAAGCGCTGCGAGCCTTTGAGAGCACTACCAAATTCGATGAAATACCGGTTCAAGCCATCGACCTTATGGCAGGATTAAAGAAATATATCGAGGCTGAACTCAAACTCCAATGATAGCACTCGGTTCTCCGGGCCGTTGTCTGCCAGGAACCGATCCCTGACGCAAGACTTGCCCAGCAAGGTTCACGGCCTATTCCTCGCCTGACTCTCGCCCGCCCGCCAGTTCATTAGACTCTTCCCCCTTTTTCCCCCGGTAACATCAGCGCGCAGACGCTTGCTATGGCGCCGCCTACGCCGAGCGCCATGAACCCCCATCCCCATATTTGAGGCAGCCCGCTCGTCGGGTTCGTGGTGTCGAGGATCCAGCCGAAGACAAGCGGCGATACCGCTCCCGCGCCGAATCCAAGTATCGATCGAAGCGCGAGCAGCGTTCCGAGGTACTGAGGATGGATGGCTTCGGTCATCGCGGTTGACAAAACGCCGGAATCTCCCAGGACTGCGAAGCCGTAGACGAACGTGATCACGAGTAGCGGTGCAAGCGGGAAGTCGATGAGCCAACCAAAGGTCAAGGAGAGGAACGCGCCGCTAAGCGCCGTCGAAACGAGCACGCAGCGACGCCCCCAACGATCGGATGCTTCTCCCATCGTCAACGTGGCGACGATGCCGGATAAATGGATCGGCACGGCGATCCAGAGGCCCATGATAGCCGAATCGGCCGCGCCAGAACTACGGAATGCCGCCGCAAGAAATGTTGGGGTCCAGGCCCACATCCCGAGCAACTCCCACGCATGTGCGGTATAGCCGATGGTAAGCAGGACGGAACGCCTGGACGTCAGCGCTCGCACAAGATCGGTTCCTCCCGGCGCGAGCGTGGATTGGCCGTGAACGATATTAGCGGTGTGAGTTAAAGCGAGCCGGCCCGCAGCCGCTCCCAAAAGCGGTCCGATGGCACTGGCATAGAAGCCCCATTCGTACGACAAGAGACTTGACGCGCTGAAAGAAACCAAAATCGAAACCAGATACCCCAGCGACGCCGCGGCTTGTATCGCACCAATCGCACGGCCCCGCCGCTGCGGCGGGAACTCGCCGGCAACCAACATGATCGAAGGCGTGTAGGCGCCGCCTTGGGTGAGGGCGACAATAGCGTTGAGGATCAACGCCGACTCGTAAGAGCGAGCACCAAGCGCGAATGCCAGAAACGCAGCCGCCGCGCTCCACACCGACACAAGAAAGACGATCTTCGCGCCGATACGGTCTGCAAGCCACGAGGCAATGAGCAGGGAAACAGCATAGGCGATGTTGTAAGTGGACTGGACGGTTCCGGCCTGTGCCGCAGTCATTTTCCAGGCGTCAAGCAAATACGGCAGGCTGCCGGCATAGACCATCGTGGCGACGGAAGTACCGACGCGACTGACGCACAACAGCAGAAGTTTACGCGTCGACGACATGGATGCTTCGGGGCCGCGTGCCCCGCGTCACCAACACATGGTTGGACAATGTCAGAGCAACAATTATTTTGCTCCCTGCCATGCCCGCGAGCATAGGCCGAGGCCGCTCCGTCTTTCAAGACGGTTGGAACGATTTGAACTATTCTGGCTCGTTGCTCGGCCGCAGAAGGCTTGGCGAGAAAGTCGGCGACGGTGTAAGCCGGTAGCGGAGCTTCAATCGTCCAAGGGGTGATTTATGGAAAGCGCAAGATTGGTTTTAGATGCGTTAGGCCGAGTGCGCGATATGGTGCGGGAGGCGCTGAAAGATTTATCGCCTGAAGAATTGCTGGCTCCGCCCAAACCGCATATCGCCTGGTTGGTCTGGCATCTTTCGCGGGTTCAGGATGCCAATTTCTCCGGCCTGATGGAACGTCCGCAATTGGCGATCGCC
This sequence comes from Deltaproteobacteria bacterium, assembly GCA_016183145.1. Taxonomy (GTDB): domain Bacteria; phylum Desulfobacterota; class Binatia; order UBA9968; family UBA9968; genus JACPFE01. The sequence continues at coordinate 11,160 of JACPFE010000483.1, forward strand.
GATGGCTGGCACGCGCGTTTCGCCATGCCGCCCGATCCAAAGGACTACGGCTCCGGTCACAGACACACTCCGGCGCAAGTGGAAGCGTTTACCGTGACCGACAAACAGTTGCTACTCGATTACCTCGACGCTGTTTTCGCGAGAATGAAGAGTTATCTCTCCACCGTTTCCAATGCCGATCTGAATCGCGTGCTGAACGAACCGCAATATCAACCGCTGCCGACGTTAGGAATCCGGCTCGCCAGCGTCATCAACAGAGAATCCGCAACCCGTTTGCTTCTAGGTAAGATTGATAAGAGTTTTATGCCTGCCTCTCGGCGCTCTCCCTAAATAGCAAGAAAGCCAGCCCGACCCTCGATCCGCGATCTTTATAGTTACTTTGCTACAAGAGATCCTTGACCTGATCATCAGGGGTGTGATTTATTTCGCTGAGCAGTCAGGCGTTGGTACGTCACGCTCACTGTGAAAAATAACTGACGATAGGAGGGACTATTCATGTTCGCGAGGGTGCTTTGCGGCAAGGTAAAGCCCGGAATGTGGGATGATTACGAGCGGTATTATAACGAAAAGGTAGTGCCGCCTACACAGAAAATGAAAGGATTTCAGGAAAGACGGCTACTGCGAAGTCTTGATAATCCTGATGAAGGCATCTCCATAAGCGTGTGGAAAACCAGGGAGGATCTAGAGAACTACGTGAGGAGCATCGAGCGCCAGGGTATTGTCCTAGAGGGCGAGAAACTCTTTGCGGGCGAGTATTCGGTACGGGATTTTGAAATTAAAATTTCGACCGTTCACATAGGTCTATTTTAGTCCCGTAAACTTGGCCCAAAAAGCTCTTTTTGCATTGAAGCAACAATCTTCAATGTTCCAATTCAATTATCCTACGGTATCAAGAAACCCAGTCGTCGGAGAGGCCGGCTTAAGCGGCTATCTCTGAACGTAGAGTTCTTTGATAAACCCAGATTCTTCGAGCTCCCTGAGAAAGCTATTATCAAAGAAATCTTTGGGATCGGCCTTGGTTGCCCGAGGATGATCGGAAACCGAAAGGGCAGAGCGGATTACCTCCTCGGTCATGTATGGCAATTTCGGGAAAAGGGGGCCAAAGGCACGATAGGCCTCTTCAATCATTCCACTATCGCTGGTTGCGAGGAACCGCGCGAGTGCACGCTTTGCAACCTGTGGCTCCTCGTGAGTAATTTTCACTGCCGCCACATAGGCCTTCAGGAAGGCTTTGAAAAGATCTGGGGTCTGCCGCGTCAGCGAACGCCGGGTGACGATGGCGTTATGAACGTATGGGAGTCTAAGGCTCGCTATGTTAACAAGTTCCTTATAGCCCAGGCGGCCGGCCGCAAGAGTCGTAGGCGGGGAGAGGACTCCAGCCGGAATAATCCCTCTATCAAGAGCAGCCAGGATCTCGCGTACCCCGCCAAGGTATACGATTTTCACGTCCTGTCCTGCCTTCATCCCATGGTGCCTCAAAAGCGCGGTCGCCGCATGATCAGACGAGGCTCCCTTGGTCAGGACACCAAGCACCTTCCCCCGGAGGTCGGAGATGTCTTTGACCTCCGGCCTCGCATAAACAGAGAATGCGTAGGTAGGGACTCCTACGGCGATATAGACAAGTTCCGCTCCACTTAGGATCGCATTGGCAGCGGATCCTCCGCTCGTTGACACATCAATGTCACCTGAAACCATTGCCTGTGCGAGACGAGCAACTCCAGAAATCCAGATTACCTGGACGTTCAGACCGTAGCGTTGATCGAGCTTTGCCTCGGCAATCACCCAAATCGGTATTTGGGCGCCGCTCGGCGAAGGATATCCCACCTTCACGGTCGCTGGCGCAGCGCTTAGCGATTCCAGCGATCCTGATAGAATCGCCGCAAACCAAAATGCAAGGACTAAGATGCGAGATTTCAACCTAGCCATTGGCCTTTTTTTGATTAGAGGCAGCGGGATCAGGGACCCCCACACCGGCAGCCGCCTGCGCGCTTCGCCGATGGAGAGCTCCATGATTTGGAAGCTTACAGGCGTGATTGGGAGGTGTCAATGAAACCTGCAAAATATAAGTTGCGTCGGGGTGTCGAACTTTTTGAACGACTTGTCCGCCGTAGGACGGATCAGCCTTAAATTGCTTGGCTGAAACGGTTGGAACTGCTTGAACGGCCCTGATTTGTTGAACGGCTGAAACGAGTTGAACTGTTCTACGTCAATACGAATGTCAGGCACCAATCCTGAATGTGCGAGGGCCGCCAGGGGTGAAAGCTTTGACACAATCTCTTGACTCAGGTACTTTGCTGCGAAAGACAAAACGGAGGAGAAAAAGCTATGGTTTATAAACCAGCGCGAAAGGTCGACGTTCCGCCTGAGCATTGGGACCGATTGTATTCCCCGGTAGCCTGCGCGGTGATGATCACCACCGTCGACAAGGAGGGTCGGGTGAATGCGGCTTCATTCGCCACCTGTGTCAGACAGAATCATGAACCGACCTGTATTTCGTTCACGGTGGAGATAGATAAGGACACTTATCACAACGTGCTGGCCACCGAAGAATTCATCGTTAACATTCCGTCCTTCAACCGGGAGATTCTTGAAAAGGTAAGAGTGGTAGGCTTACCCTTCCCGCGCGGAGTCAACGAACTGGATAAGGCCGGCTTGACCGCCATCCCGGCCAGGGCGCTGAGGCCTCCGCGCATTGCGGAGTGTAAAGCTCACTACGAGTGTAAAGTCATCTGGACCAAAGAATGGCTCCATCGTCTGACGGTCATGGGACAGGTGGTGGCCGGTTCGGTCGATGAAGATTGCATCGACAAGGACGGCTACGCGATCCTGGAGAAGCTTCGGCCCACGCACTATTGCGGCAGGGCTTTTGACAACAAATTTGTCGCCTCGTACGAAGTAATGGAAGTCGATATGGTATACAAAGGGCCCGAGGCGCAACATAAGCCGAAGTAGGTTTGCCGATTGGGACTCTATGACTATTTTGCAAATATTTTTCTTAGCCGTTTTGATTGTAGGGTTTCCCTGGAAGGTGCCGGTGTTCAATGGCGCGCCGGCACGGATTGCCGTGCAAGCCGAGCTGGCCAATGCGCAAGAGGGCTTCTTTTCCGGGAAGACCGTTCGAATCGTCGTCGGGTCGAGCCCGGGAGGAGGCTACGATTATTGGGCGCGGCTTCTAGCCCGCCATATGCCGAAATACCTAAGCGGGAATCCCGAGGTCGTCGTTCAGAATATGCCTGGCGGCGGTTCGTTGGTAGCGACCAATTACGTTTACAGCGTGGCAAAACCCGATGGATTGACCCTGGGAATGCCTAATCAGTTGGTTTACATGGGGCAAGTTGTGGGCGACAAGGAAGCAAGATTCGATGTGCAAAAGCTCAACTGGATAGGCTCGCCCGATCGCAATCCCACGGTTTTGTTCATTCGAGCCGACACGCCGTACAAGTCCATCGATGACGTCGTAAAAAGCAAAATTCCTCCGAAGTGTGGAGGTTCCGGCAGAGACAGTTCGAGCCTCATCTTTGCCCTGGAGGATCTGATCGGCGCCAGGTTTGAAGTGGTATTGGGCTATCAAGGAGGCAGTCAAACCGATCTGGCGGTGGAACGGGGAGAAGTGGTCTGCCGGTCAATGGGCCTCGGTGCGCATTTCAGCAGGCAGCCCTTTACCCTCTGGCATAGTAAAGGTTTTGATCGGCATCTAGTTCAAACCGGGCGAAAGCGGGACGACCGGGCGTCGGATACCCCCACCATCTTTGAACTTATGGATCGCTATAAGACCGCTGAGTTGGGACGCCGATTGGCGGGCGTTTTGACCGCGGGAGAGGATTTCGGCCATCCCATGATCGCTCCGCCGGGCGTGCCTGCCGAGAGAGTGAAACTTCTGCGCGACGCTTACGCGAAAACGTTAAAAGATCCTGAACTTTTAGCCGAGGTTAAAAAGCGGGAATATGATTTTGATCCGGTGTCAGGTGACGAACTGCAAACCCTCGCAAAGACGGTCGTTAACCAACCCGCTCAAGTGATTGAACGACTCAAGAAAATTCTCGGCAATTAGGCGCCGCCGCTCTTCGCATAGCTTCCATGGAGTTCCGCAGCGTGGCTGTTTCAAACCGTCTGAACGATTCGAATGGGTGATACTAATGGAACTGTCTTGGTTATTGCTCCGCGACAATGGCGACTTGGTCGATCAGTTGTGGACGGACTAGCGAGAGAAGGAAAGTTAGTAGAATCAGGCACGAATCCC
>JACPFE010000484.1 GCA_016183145.1 Deltaproteobacteria bacterium
ATCCCGCCGGCGAGGTCAGGAAGAGCTTGGAGCAGAGCCTCAGGCGGCTCGGAACCGATTACATCGATGTTTACCACGCCCACGGTGTCGAGCCGGAAGATTATGCTTACGCGTCAAGTAAGCTGCTCCCGGTTCTCTCGAGAATGCGCGAAGAGGGTAAAATCCGTTTCATCGCCATCTCCGAGGCGTTCGTCGACGATTCGGGACATCGCATGCTCGCGGAGGCTCTGGAAGCTGGCCCTTGGGACGCCGTCATGGTCGGTTTCAACATCCTCAACCCCTCGGCGCGAAACCGAGTCTTTGCGAAAACCCTGCAAGCAAACGTCGGCACGCTGGTGATGTTCGCGGTGCGGCGCGCCTTGAGCCAGCCGGATCGGCTCAAGGCGATTGTCGCCGATCTGATTCAGAAAGGCGCCATCCCGCGCGCGTCGGTGAACCCGGACGATCCCCTGGACTTCCTGCGTCAAGAAGGAGGCGCGCCGACGCTGCCGGAAGCCGCTTACCGTTTTTGCCGGCATGAGCGAGGGGTCGATGTCGTCCTGACCGGCACGGGCAATCCTGAACACTTAAGAGAGAACGTCAAAGCCATTCTTAAACCCGCCTTGCCGAGCGGCGTGCTCCAAAGACTGAAAACGATTTTCGGGAATTTGGACACGCTCACCGGAAACTGAGACGCGCGGTTGCCACCGCTAGCGTCCTGGAATTAAAGTCCGTTTACAAAATCGGTGGCCCACTGTCGTCATTCCCGCGAAGGCGGGAATCTAGGCCATCCTAAATTCCCTGGATTCCGGCTCGCGCTAGCTTCAGCCTGAGGCTGATCCGTCCTTTGGCGGAATCGCCAGCTTGGCCGGAATGACGGTCGAAATACACGGCGAATTCCGGAAACAGCTAGATTGAGTCGGAGCCCTGGAACAGTTTCGCATACTGTTCCCACGACGCCGGCGCGACGCGGGCGGTCTTGAGATTTTCTTCCACGTGCTTCACCTGCTTCATCCCCACCAGCGCGGTGGTGACCCCCGGTGTCGAGCGCACGAACTGCAGCGCGCGCTGGCCGTCGGTCTCCAGACCTTGAAACGTAACGGTCATGACCTCGGGCAGATTGCGCGTCAATTGCCCCTGGAGGATAGACGCGCTGCACATAACCGTGATGCCGAGGGCTTGCGCCGCTTCAAGTATTGTCGCGTCTTTTCCCTTGACCGTCTGGTTGCTCAATGACAATGCTTCGGTCATGCCGAGATTGAGCGGCAATTGAATGACCTTGAAGTGGTGATCCTTTCCGCCGGCCTTGGCCGCCAGTTCAACGACTTCGGCCAGCGAGAGATAATCTCTGGCGTCTTTCGGGTTACGGTAGCCGTTCCAAGTCGCGGTGCCGTACATCTTGATCTTGCCCGCCGCAACGGCGCCTTCAAGCGTCTCGAAGGCTTTGAGCAACCGGTCGTCAAAATCTTCGCGCGGGATTTTCCCCAGTTGGGTCTCGGGATTGTGAACGTAGTAGATGTCGATGCATTCGAGGTCGAGATTTCTCAGGCTGCACTCTAGCTGGTCCAGGAGATACTTCGGCGTCATGCAATGGCAGCCGCTGACGATGTCCGCAGCGCTGGCGACGCCGGGCTTGAAAAAAGTGTCGTCTAAATAGCGCCGCGGGTCGGCGGGCGGCGCTCCGTCGTAGGGAATGAAGCCGCCTTTGGTCGCCACCACGATCTCGTCGCGGTTAAAACCTTTCGTCGTAAGCTCTTTGAGCGCAGTGCCGATGGAGCGCTCGCTTCTTTGCAGGCGGTAATTGATCGCGCTGTCGATGACGTTGCAGCCGGACTCCACGGCGCGCACCGCAGCATCGTGGTAAAGCCGGTCGGTTTCATCGTCGTAGTTGCCAAGGTAAGTGCCGATGCCGATGGAGGAGAGCGATAGACCCTGGGCGATGCAGAAATGTTCCCGCGGAATCCGGCCTTCGAAGCGTTTGCGATAGCGCTCCGTGCCGTCGCTGGTCGCTGCTCCCGGAAGTTTCATCTGATTCCCTTGCTCCGGGTGCCGAATAGCAGGCCGTCCAATCCCAACGTGCGGCCGGGGTTTGCCAACACGAAGATCGTCAGGGCGACGATGAAGGTCTGCTGCTGCGCTTGCACCGCACCGCCCCTGGCCATGCCGGGTCCAAGATAATAGTTGATCAACATGAACAAACCGACGAGCGCGCTAAAGCGCGTCAACAAGCCGAGTAGCAGGCAAGCCCCCACGGTGATTTCGCCGATGGTGACGAGATAACCGAACAGCTCGCTGTGCGGCACGACGTAAACGGTTAGAAATCGTTTGTACCACGGATACAGATCCAGCGTCGCCAAGTCGCCGATCTGCCGTCCGATCCAATCGCCTTTGGGAAAATCTCGCTGGAACTTGCGGATGCCCTGCGTGAGCATGTAGTAGCCGACGTAAATACGCAGGAGGGCGATGTACCAAAGATAGGTGCGTTCCTTGAGATTCATTTCTTGCTTTCGCGAGTCGGGACTACTGAGAGTCTGGCTTGCGCTCGGCCGTTTGCCTTTTACACCACCATTACTTTTTTGCTTTGAAGTAGTCGGCGTTGATTTGAGTATAGTGTTTCCACTGTTCCGGCACTTCGGCTTCGGGAAAAATGGCGTTGGCCGGACATGCCGGAACGCAGCCGCCGCAGTCGATGCACTCCTCAGGATCGATGTAGAGCATTTTGTCGTTATCTGTCCCGTGGATGCAGTCCATAGGGCATATGTCGATGCAGCCCGTATCCACGACGTCGATGCACGGTTCCGTGATGATATAGGTCATTGCCTTGAATCTCCTCTAGCAGACGCTTGCCGATATGTTCGCGCTTATGTCAGCGTTATGCTGTATGCAGCCGCTTGTGCTGTAGAGTAGCGTGCTTCACGTTGCAGCCCGGGATGTTGCAGATTCTAGCATTGGTCTCGGGAGCATTGTCATAGTCCAGCCACTTCATCCGTTTCCATGGCCTCTTGCCCCAGAACAGATCGTCGATCCAGAGCAGCGGCTTGATAATCAGCACGCGCAAAGAGGGCGGCGTCCACTTGATCGATTTTACGGCCAGCGTATGCCACCACGCTACCGGTTTGTTGTAGCAGCATGTTGAGACACAAATAACGCAATTGGACCATTCGCCTCTCGCCGCCAGCCGGTATTTGTAGCAGCTATCCACGTTAATGCGGTAGCGCTCGACACCATTGTGGATCTCCTTGCCGCCAAACGGAATGCTGTGTGAAGGGCATGTGCGCGCGCACTTCATGCAATATTTGCAGACTTCTTCGACGCCGATATCGACCGGCTTGTCGACCGCGAGCGGCAGGTCCGTCGTCACCACGGCCAGATGCAAGCGGGAACCGAAGTCTTCGTGGATGAGCATCCCGTGGCGTCCCAGCTCGCCTAGGCCGGCGTTCACGGCCAGAGGTATGGGATTGACTTCGAAGCGCCCGTAGCCGTGCGTGCGCGCGGGGTAGCCCATCTCGCGTATATAAGCCGCTAGCAGAAACGTCGGCTGAAGCGAATGAATATTGCCGAGCCCGTACTCGGCATCGGAAATCCGGCTGTTGCTAGTGAGAAACTTTTCATAATCACTTTCGAAGCCGAGACAGATGGCGTAACGATGGGGCAGATCGATGGGATCTCCGTTTTTCTCTCCTGACGCAGGGTTGCCGCGCGCGCGGTGCGAGTAAACGTATGCCTGGTCAAGATAGGTGATGCCAACGGCATCGGCGCCGAAGAAACGGGCGATCTCCTTAATGTTGCGCGCCATCCTCGCGGGATCGGTGACAGGAATCTTGTTTGGGTTTACTTTTCCTTCCGGCAGGTTTTTGTAAATATCGTACAACGAGTTGTAAGAGTTCTCATCGCTGCCACCGCCGCCGAACACACGCCTGAACGGGTCCACGCCCATACGGGTCTTGCGCCAACTGCGAAGCTTTTCGCCAAGCTCGCCACGGTCTACCCGGGGATGGGGAGTCTCACGCTCATCGATCTGCCGCTGGGGCCCCACAATACGATAAGTCCGTGGCTTAGGGTTGGTTGATAGCATTAGAAATCCTCCTTCCGCCGATCTTGAGGAGCAAAGCGCGGCCTGCGCGGAATATACGCCGCTTTAGAAAAAGGAGTCAAGGGAGATGTTCGGCTCTTGGAAGAAGAAAAGCGGCCAGCTCAGGATGATCGCCAACCAGAATGGCAAGCGTGCATTTTTGTCTATGCCGATTGACAAGCGCTTCCGCCCATGATTCCTAGAATAAAATGACCAACACCAGTGAGGGCGACCAGCCGCGATTTTAAGGCGTGAAAAAGAGCATTTATATTCTCATAGTTTTTTTGGCCGTCATGTTTGCCACCGGGAGCGTTGTGCTGCGGTCGGGTGAGACGCCGGTCAAAATGGTGCCGGCGCTAAAAATCAACAAAGAACTCGATAAGCGGACGGTCGTCAAGCCGTCGAGGATCCCCAATGCGGGCAACGGACTGTTCGCCCTGGTCGAAATCAAAAAAGGGGAAGTGATCGGCGAGTTGGGCGGGCGGCTGGTTACCGAGGAGGACTACCCGCCGGGGAATGACTACATGGCTTCGTTATTGGAATGCGCGTGGGAGGAAACGCGTCCGTACAAGTATCTCGACAGCAAGGAGTTTGGCGCGAACGTGAGCCGGATCAATTTTGCCCCGAGCATGATCAACGGTGTGGAAACCCATTTCCAAAACGCCGGGATCCAGCGGCTTTGCACCTATCCCTATTTTGTTTTCGTCGCTTTGCAAGATATCCGGCCGGGGGCGGAGATTTGGTCCAGTTACGGTCCCAATTATCACTACGATAAGTTCATGGAAGCGCCAGAGGTGCGGGACTTTTTTTGCGGTTTGGCCAAAATGGACTGCCGTGAAAATTTTACCTATGAGCACTGAGGCTCTCCATGTAGTGTTCCCGACCACGGGGTTCCCTTGCCAGAGAGCGCTTTCGGAGCTATAGAATCATCGTAGATTGTTCCTTTGTCTTAATGGCGTGCAAGAGGTAGGAGACCGGACCACAAACGCAACCGTGGCATGGACTTCGGCGCCGGTTTCACGGCGATTGTATTTTCGGTGCCGATCCCTTTCCTCTTCCAAAATCCAAAGGCATCAAGAGCCTGATCAAGGAGAGATTTATGAACCCCGTGATTATAGTTGCAATTCCCTTAGTGTTGGTGATTGTGGGCATGATATTGAACAGCATCGGGCTTTCCTTCGATCAACCACCAGGTTCAACGGAGCCAGACGCGGCAAAGAGAGCGGCCATCGAAGGGGAATCTTATCGCCGTTTCTTTGATTTACAGAGAAGCCGAGCTGTGAAAAGGCAGCAGAGGATCGGCCAGTACGCCTGGTTGCTTATAATCGCCATTATCGGTTCCTCCATCTGGCTGTATGTGTATACCGTGAACAAGACCGTCCTCTCGACTCAAATTGCCGCGCTTCAGACACTGGCGACGGAAGAAGGAAAGGAAATGGTTCTCTCGGTCACGCTGAAGGACGGGAGCAATGTCAAATACCGGATCAAATCACCCACAGCCGATACCTTGGACGCCGCCACGAAGGAATCAATTTTGAAAGGGAAGGTCTCATCCTGGGATATGGAACAGTCAGGTACGGTCTTGAGTATCGGCGAGAGTCCATTGCCTCTTGGCGTCGCGCTAAAAGTGTCCAGCGACCCGACAGTAAGAAAAAACTGAGAGTTAAGCCTCGGCGAAGAAAAAGGTTCTGCAGTCTGTTCTAGGGTCGTGTTCTGGGGGTTCTAGGGGGGGTTTTCAGCACAATCACAATAATTACAATCTTAAACTTCGCTACCTTCGAAGCGCAGGTCTTGGATCTTGCCGTGGCCGGTCTTAAAGTCTGGTTCCAGCCGTTCAAAGCCTTACGGCGGTTCAAGGCCGCGCGGCGGTTCCATGTTCAAGGTTCAATGGTCTAAAGGCTGACGCCCGTTCCAAAGGTTCCAATCGTTCAATCGCTTCCCTTCGACTTCGCGTCGCTACGCTCAGAGCAGGCGCTCCGTTCAACGCCTTACGGTAGTTCAAAGTCCAATGTTCAAGGGAAGACAGACTCGGCGGGGAACTTGCACGTTGTGAGTTAAGTAGGGATGAAAGCTGAGGGATGAAAGCGGTAAACTGCAACCGAAAAAAGATCGTGTTCGTGACACTTCCACGTTTCGGCAATTCCCGAAACGTCAAAATGTTAGAAAGAAAGTAGAAGCGCGACGTCAGCCGATTGACCGAGATAGTTGAGTCATGAAGGAAACCGCGAGGGCGGCAAGCCTGAGAGCCTGACCCGCCCCGGCAATGGAGGAAGCATGACCAATGAAAGAGTTCGGCTCGCCATCATGGCCCCGAGCTTGAACCTGTGCAATTATCTGTTTGGTATCGAGCGGGGGTTTTTCCTCCGGGAAGCACTCGATGTAGAAGTCATGATCCGTCCGGGTCTGCGCAACACCGAAGCTGTGGCGCGCGGCGAGGCCGATTTCGGAGCCGCCAACGAGTGCGTCATTCAAACAGCTCTGCAAGGCCCCACGGACTTGAGGATCGTTCTCCAGGTTCTCAAGGACCCCGTCCATGACCTGATCGTGGCCCCGGGGGTTCAGAGTTTTCAGCATCTGCGGAGGGAGCGGATCGCCACCCCCGTGGCGGGCTCCACCCCCGAAATCCAAACACGCCTCCTCTTGCAAGAACAAGGTCTCCTCCCCGGTCGTGATATTTTCCTGGTGCCCCGCGCCCCCGGGGAAAAAATGGCCGACCATGTCCGGGGCCTCGAAGCCGGAGCGTATGCCGGACTCGTCGCCGCACCTCCTATACTCTTTCTCCTCGAAAACAAGGGTTTTCGATCCTTGACCGAGTTGAGCTCTCACTTTCCCGGCGCCGCCAGCCACGGCCTGGTGGCGACTACAGCCACTATCGCCAACCGGCGCCCGCTAGTGGAAGCCATGGTACGGGGCTACGTCCGGGGGGTCACTGCGCTGAAAACCGACCGGGAGGCTGCGGTGGAATTTATCGCCCGCCGCTTCAAGTTGGAACTCCCGCTGGCCGTGCGCTGTTACGACGGTTTGAAGGACCTCTGGAGCGCCGACCTCTCCCCGGACCTCCTCCGCTCGGAAATCGCCTTCCATGCTCGGACTCTCGGCCGAAGCCCGATCGAGCTTGAGAGTATCGCGGACACTCAATTCGCCGCCATCCGTTGAACGCGGCGAAATACGGAAACGCACGGTTCTCATGGGGCCATGCGCCCAGTCTTAGACATTTCTAGCTACGATCTATCTACGGGTCGGGACTAGAAAATAGGGACATTCTACTTTTCGCAGCAGTGTCGGGAAAGACCGTCGCACAGTGAATGTTGAATTTATCTAATTGGATCTGCCTCCGAAGGAAACTTCATTGCGAAAATTTCTGGGGACATAATAGGTATTTTTAGAAGGCGCTTCTAATTCACCGTCATTGCAGGACCCTGCGTTATAAGACCCTGTGCTCTCCCCACTGGCGTGCAATCCGCTCAGGACTGCGGTTGTGACATGCACCCCTTTTGCTGTATTGATCCGGTTCAGATAGGAGAGTTTCATGGAAGCTCAAATCATGGATCTAAAGCCATACTTGCCGCAGTTGTCTCTTGGGGAGCGCGACCGGCGCTGGCGCGCCGCCCGCGAGCGCATGGCAGCCAAGGCCATCGACTGCCTCATTGTCTGGGGCAATACAATATCTCAGGGCCTCGGCATGACCAATGTCAGATATCTCACCCAAGTCGGGAGTTGGCACGGAGGAATAGCGCTTTTCCCTCATCACGGAGAGGTGACGCTATTTAGCGCGCCGCGCCACATGAGCGTTCCGTACAACGGTTATGTGGCGGCTCAGGACTGGATCCAGGACCTCCGCCCCTACTCCATGAAAAGCGTTATCGAAGAAATTAAAGCGCGCGGCTTCGAGCGCGGGCGGATAGGCGTGGTGTCCTACGGCAACGTGGTTGCGGGAAATAATCTCACCTATCACGATTACCTGGCCCTTCAGGCAGGCTTGCCGGATGCGACTCTCACCGATGAGAGCGAGATGATCGAGGAGTTGCGGCGCGTTAAAAGCGCCGAAGAAATCGGCATGCTCGAAATTTCCGGCGGCATTGCGCGCAAAGTCGTCGACACCATGATCGAGACAGCGGCGCCGGGAGTGGGAGAGAACGAGCTTTACGCCGCGATGATCCGAACGCAGCTTGTCGAGGGCGCCGAGCCGAATATCTTCATCCTGATGAGCTCGGGCCCGATTGCAGGAAGTGAAACCATGCGGCGAAGGCTTATTCACGGCAATGATCAGCCCCTTTGCCCGACGAGTCGCAAGCTCGAAAGGGGTGACATCGTCATTTGCGAATTTCACGTAAGTTACGCGGGCTACCTTTCAGCTGTGGAGTTTACCGTGGTTGTGGGCGAACCGCCGAAGGAATTAAGAGAGTTGCACGCGGTCGCTGTGGAATGCCTCAACGCCGCCGTTGAAAAGTTTCGTCCGGGCGCTACAGTGCGGGAAATCGCAACGGCTATGCGTGCGCCCGTGATCAACCGTGGTCTGGATTATCTGGAGTTGGGTTTTCATAATCACGGCCTGTCCTCGGCCGACTTTCCAACCATCGTGTACAAACCGGGCTGGGGACGCATGGCGTTCGATGACATGGCTGACTTTGCTCTCGAGGAAAATATGATCTTCGGGACCAATATTGACATCCACAACCCGCGCTGGAAAACCGACGTCGGAGTCATGTTCGGCGACACTATTCACGTAACATCGTCGGGAGGCCGCCGGCTTGTTGGCATCCCCCTGGATCTGCCCGTCAATTGACGCCGGAGCTACCCGGCTATGGCTTTGATACGCTTCGCCACGTCGTCCACCATCCAATCAGGAGTTTCGTTCGCGCCAATGACCCCGACGGTAGCCACACCCTGGACCCATTCCGGCTGAAGCTGCTCCACTTTCTCGATCTTGTAGACCCTGGGGTTGAAACTTAGTGCGACTTCGAGCATGCGGTTGGTCATGCCCTCGGTCCACCCGATGATCACGAGCGCATCGACCTCTTTAGCCATTTTTTCCACTACGGGAAGGCGGTGAAGAGAATCCACACAGGCCATGTTTCTTACCCGCACATTGGCAAACCGCTCCAGAATTCGGGTCATAATTCTTTTGTAGCTCTCGATCCAGAAGGTCGTCTGGACGATCACGCCCACGGGCTCGTTGCGGGCGAGGCGGATCCGGTCTACCTCGCCCTCGTTTTCGACAACGCAGATCTCGCGCCCAACCTCCTGGGCAATTCCCGTTAACCGCGGAATGCCATGATGGGTTCGACTGCTTAGCAGCACGAGGTTATATCCCTCCCGCAAAAGTTCCTCTGCTGCTTCTTCCTGCTGGATCACGAAGGGGCAGGTAGCGTCGGCTAGGAGTTCGAGACCAAGATCCCGCGCCCTCTTTCTTATTTGCGGCGGGGCTCCCCGGACGCCAAAAATGAGCTGTTCGTCCTTAGCTTTGATGGAATCTATATCGTTTGTCGTGCGGATGCCTCTTGCACCGAGCCCCTCCTTCTTGAAGGGAAGAAAATCCAGCTCGGGACGGAGGGACCAGACCGCGAGTCCATCGCCGTACTTGCGGATCATTTTTTTGTGGATGGCTCCCGCCCGATGGATGCCGACGCAAAGCCCGCTTGGCGGAATGCCCTTGGTATCGTCAAATCTGGCTTTAATCACTTCCACGCGTGCCCCTCCTTCGAAATTCTTTCGTCAGTTGGAGACCGACGACCCCAAGACAGGAACTTTCCTTTGCTCTCCTGGGCCGCATGTTTCTACTTGTGGGGTATCGAGTCAAGGGCCCGTCTCCCCGGGGCTGCTTATGCCAGTGGAGCCCCACGGCCTTACGGCCGTGGCACCTCTCCACACGCTTCGTAGGGCGGAACCCTCCGAAGCGCACCCTCCTTCGCCAAGGCTACG
>JACPFE010000485.1 GCA_016183145.1 Deltaproteobacteria bacterium
AGGATTTGGACCGGCCACATGCTCAGTAATCACAACCATCCACTCATCTCGGCCTTCACGATTAACCGATACTACCTCCATACTACGAAAACCCCTATCTCGCCCCAGTTCGAGACACTGGCGTTCCGCCATGCGGCGAGCGCCGCTCTCATCGTTTAGGTCAACTGAACGTGCTCTATGGGTCCGGGCATTGTACGCACAGCGTATCGTAGGATTTGGACCGGCCACATGCTCAGTAATCACAACCATCCACTCATCTCGGCCTTCACGATTAACCGATACTACCTCCATACTACGAAAACCCCTATCCCGCCCCAGTTCGAGACACTGGCGTTCTGCCGCGCGACGAGCGCTGCGCTCATCGTTTGGGTCAACCATGACACAGCCTGCTAGAACAATGACCAGCGCCAAGCCGAAAGTTCTTTTTTTCATGCCGCCTCCTTATGTTTAGCGTGTAAGCAAGAGGTTATCCTAGCAACTTTCCCATGGCTGCGCAAAGAAAGCATTCGCCATCTTATCTTGACTTCCTTTTTTTCAGCTCTCGTCTTAACTAGCTCACTCTCGGACCTCACATGCCAGCGCGCCGCATCCAGTTGTACCCGTCGCGAACCGGTAAAAGCTTGCATGACCCGTAAAAGGATCGAATCGTTTCGATAAACGCTTCGACTTAGGCCTTTGAGGTACTCAGAGTGTGTGAGACGTGTAGCCGATCTTAAACCCAGCTTTGCGAATTCGGATGCGGTATTCCGTATCCTCGCTAAAGCCGGCGGCGCCAGGACCGAGCCGAGTATCGAAGAATCCGACTTTCTCAAAGACTTCTCGTTTCAAAGACATACTCGTGCCCGTGAGACCGCGAATCTCACGGCCTTGTTCGCCGTAGTCTGTGTAAGGGGATGTTGTACTCACTGATTCTTTGTGGATCAGCTGTAGGTAGGGATGATAACCGAAACTAGGGGAGTTTTTCCCGACTCAACCTTTAGGCCCATAACCTCTTTCCCGTTCCGCGTCCTACAACCATTCGACAAACTAAGCCGTGGTCGTTCCCATCAGGTACCGAGATTTTCGAACTGTCTCGATCCTTGTCCGTAACACGATTGCTAACCGCCTCGTCCGGAAACAAACTCCATGTCTTTCAAAGAACAAGTGTCATCTGAAAAGTCTGCCAAACAGTTACGGATGGACCGGCAGACAAACCAAAAGGACTGGCTCTTTACCCGGGGTAAAGATTGCGCTCTGCAAAGCACCTCCCGATCCAACCGTCGCCCCAAAAACCCCCTTCCGGTCCCCACTTTCTGACGTACCCCGACCGGTCCCTTAGTTCGTCCGCTGCCTGACAAATCAGTTTTTTGTACTCTCGTTGCGCCGAGCTTGGCTCACTTGTCCCGGTCAGGTTCTTAACCATTTCCCGCGTCACATCTAGGATCTCCTCGCTCGTATTATCAATGTACTCGTAGCGCTCCACATTCCGCAGGTTGGAGAGATATTTTTCCTTGACCATATCGGAGAGGGATAGCATACTTTGCGTTTGACGGTCCACGACCCGCTTCAGGATGTAGAGTCCGTCATGTCTCACAGGATAGGAGCTGACAGGGTCAGTCGCATTCACGTTCAATAACGGTATATTGACGAGATAACTAACTCCCAAGAGACCCGATTCACACGCTATGAGAAACTCACTTTTCATCAAGCAGTGCAGTTCTAATAATTCCGTTCTTCTGGCTGACGTGGCCAAATCTACGACGCCGTGACGAATCAAAGGGGTCATCGTCGGGTCTCCGAACCGAACAATTAAACAGCCTTGCTCGACGAGATAGTCGATGGTCTTATGGTATGTTTCAATCCGGGCGTTGCGGGTCGACATCGATCGATGCTCGGGACGACCCGGCCTAGACCGAAACCCGGCCTCTCTCACATGAAGGCCTACGACTCTGGTGTTTTCAGATATTCCCATCGCTTCCGCCTGCTTCACCGCTTCCTGTCGCTCCCGCACGGACAACCGAACTGGGACAGGATCGCGAATCAGGAACCGGCGAAAGTACCCCCCCGGGTTATCGCCCACCTCTTCGTTTTGCGAGGCATCTATTTTCCGACCGAGTCTAGCTAAAATGATTTTCTTCGATGATAACCACACCCCCTCGATAAATTTCGCCGCATTCTGCCGAATGCTCCAAACAGTTCTAAATGCCCACGCAATCCACAATGATCGAGGCAGTATTTTCACTGCGTCGCTCTCTAGGTGAAACAATGCCCTATTCACAACGCGGGTACGTTGAATAAAGTAAACCCATGCTCCTTCCTTTTTTGCCATAGCTAAAGACATAAGCATCTCAAGAGCCAGATGCCCGAACGCCCAATTGTGCGGCATCGTCACAAGAACCTTCAAGCTGCCAAATTTAAACCAGCGGTATTTCATGAAGTGGGTTATAGGAAAAATCGCTTCCTTGGTTTTTCACTCAGAACGGCTTGAGTCTTGTAAGCACCCTGCGCGCAAGCTCTTGCACCAAGTGTTTGGCCCGGAATGTTTCCAGGGTCGCCCTCCGAGAAATCGGTACATAGCTGCGACTGGGCGGATCGGGAAGAAATTGCAGCCGGTACCCATCATGCCCCTGGATGTCCGACAGATACCGCCCTTGATAAGGGTATTGAAACTCTGCGTCGGTCTGTTTCTGAAAAACATAAGAAATATAGATGTTGGCTTTCGACCAATCGATCATGTTCAAGAGCTCACGTGACCCAGGTATGTGATACTGTTCGTTACCACCCGCCGGAGCAACCACATAGGACGCGAATAAGATTTTGTACTGATTCGCCGCCGCCAACCCTTCAAAGAACGAAAGGTCGAAGTTATAGTAACCATTGCCCCGGTAAACACTCTGCATGATGACCATCAGCCCGTTCTTCTTGCACAACAAGTGCATCGTGCGATAAGTCTCCGCGATGTTGAAGGCATGCTCATTGCACCCGTGATCCGTCACCATGTCGAAGACGCCGTTCAACGAGGGATCCGTCAGAGGAAAGTTGAGATCGTGCTTGATGGCCCCATGCTCGCCGTTGAGATCAATGCAGCAATACCTCTCGGCGCCTAACATTTCATAGAAAGGCCTGGCCGAACACAACGGTCTCTTGGGGAAATTATCCAGCCCAGGAAAGTTTTCGTGCTTGTAGCCGCTCAAGCAGGCGGCCCGCACGAGATTCTCAAAATCGGTCCGGCTTAAGCACAGCTCTTGGGAGCCCATATCGACGACGCGATGGATGTCCCTGAAAAAACCCCGCTGCCATAATTCCAAGTTCAGCTTAACGGCCGCTGGTCCTAAACCCATCTCTATTCCCGTCTTGCCAAAAACTCAGCACGAGTCCAATAGACGCTCCGCCCGGCAACTCCAGGACCATCCAGTTTTCGCCGCATCCGGCGCTAAGACCTCTTTCGCTTTCCCACACCGACGCCAAATAAGTAGTGGGCCATAGGATAAAACCCGGTGTGGACGACCTCGTCGTTCATCGAAAAAAGGAATGTATTCTCGAAATGATCCGCCAAAAGCTTACGCAGCGCCAGATGATTTTTTAAATTCACGTGTCCGGCTAGACTTTGCGGCGAAGCGTACCGCGACGCTTCGACATTGGGTGTGCCGACGATGCCGATTCCGGAGTTGGACAGCGAATTGACCAGATTTTTCATCAAGCGGGCTTCCAGACTCGGCTCCATATGCTCAATGACGTCGATCAGGTAAATGGCGTCCATAACTTTCTCAAACGGGCCGTCGAGAATATTGAAATGCAAGAAAGTGCAGTTAGGCAAAAACCCAGACCGCTGCTGGTTGTCCCTGATAATATCGGCGTCCCAGTCGACTGCGTAGAGATGGCCCACGCTCTGGGCCACAATAGGCGCCCCGACGGCGTCGCCGCACCCGATTTCCAGAACGTTCGCCTTTTCCTGCAAGAGCTTGGCGCAAAATTTATAGCGCGCCAAAACGAAACAGAGATGTTTAGGATCAGTCCGCAGACTGTAAGAGGAGTAAGGCCCGAGGGAGACCCGCTCCCCTTTTAGCTGCAGCTCAACCGCTTCGCGATGGGCCTCTTCCGCGGACTTTTCAATCTGACTCATCGTTGCTTTGCCGCGCGTTCGCGATAATAGGCGCGCAGCCCTTCCTCAACGCTTGTAAAGCGAAACTCCGGCAAATGCAAAAAGAGGCGCGTCGTATCGAAGTGGCGATGCGTGATCGGAGCCCTACGGGGCGAGGAGATTATTTCGAACGGCACCGGCACGATCTCGCGCAGGAGTTTTACAATATCGGCAAATGAGCAGCTTCGGCCCGTCGCCAAGTTGAAAGTCCCCGTCGCTTTTGCGCCGATGAGCAGGCAAATCAAGCGCGCGGCATCTTCCACGTACAGGTGATCGCGCTGCTCCTCGCCGCCGCCGAAGAGTCGAACCGTTTGGCTCTCCATCAGAGAGTGGATGAACTGATTCGGGCCATAGGATTTTCCCGTATCCCCCGCGCCGTAAAGGGCCGTGAGCCTAAGAATGAGCAGCGGCATGACGTTCATAGCCGCGACGTGCTGGAGCATTCTTTCGCCGCTATACTTACCAAGTGCGTAAAGGCTCGCGGGCTCAACGTGGCTTTCTTCGCTAACCGGATTAATCGAAAACGGGTAAACCGCATCGGAACTAATATAAACGCAAAGCCCCACCGGATGATGTTCGAGATAGCGGGCGACATTGACGCACATGAGAATATTGCCGTTGAGGTTCTCCAGTGTGACGCCTTTTCTCGGAGTTAATGCCGAAGCAAACACCAACGCCGAATTCTTATCGGGCTCCTTTGCCAGCTTTCCAAGCATCTCGGCCTTGCGCAGGTCTAGTTCCGCCGAGCCATAACCATGGACGGGTATGCCTTCTTTTCTAAGCACTCGTTCAATCGCTTTGCCCAGAAATCCGGTGGAACCCAGAATGATAACGCGCTGGTAAGGAAACATCTCTTTATCGTCCAAGCGATTCCCACCTCATCGGCGCGACTTGCAATCGCGGGTGAGAGACCAACAGATGCCATCGCAGCGCCTGAAAAGCTTCCGTCTGAGCCGTCACTCGTTCGGGGCTCACCGTGGGCACGATCACAAAGGCGTCTGCTACTTGAGCTGTATAACCGCCGTCGCGCCCGACGATGCCGCACACCGCCGACCCTATGGATTTCGCCAGTTGGAGCGCGCGAACCAGATTTGCGCTTACGTTCCGCTCAGCGTCGCCGCCGCCCACAGAGAAAATACAAACAGCGTCGTTTCGGCTCAACCGGCTCGCGCGTAGCCACTCCGCGAAGGAACTTTCCCAACCCTCGTCGTTAATCCTCGCGGTTAGTTCCGAAATATTGTCCGTGGGCGCATAAGCTTCGACGCCGCAAATTTTGCGGAAATCGGCTACGGCGTGTGAGGCGTTGCCGGCGCTCCCGCCAACGCCCAGAATAAACAAGCGTCCGCCGCGGGTGCGCAAAGCGACGATCAAGTCTACGATCCGCTCCACGGCCCCTGCATCCAGTCGCGCAGCCACCTCGCGCGCCTCTTCCAGGTAACACCGGACAAAATCGTTGTTCTCCGCTTTCATAACCTTTCCAATATGACGTCGACCGCTTCGGTCAAGCTGCCAACCCGGGCATCCGCCGAAGCGCACTCGCTATAAGCCCGCTCGATCAATACGGTGTAGCAGCCTACCGCCCGCCCGGCATCGATATCCCGCCATCGATCGCCGACAACAAATGAGGATCCCAAGTCGATGCTCCTAAGATTCGCCGCCTGGTGAATCATCCCTGGGCGGGGTTTGCGGCAGACGCATCCTTCCTCTGAGCCGTGGCCACAAACAAAGATATCCTCAATGTTCAGCTGCTCCTTGAGATGGCGGTGCATGGTTTCAAGGGATGCCGCCGATAACTGGCCACTTGCGATCTCGGGCTGGTTGGTAACGACGATACACAATAGGCCGGCAGCCTTAACTCGTTTCACGTCCGTAACCGCGCTGTCCACCAACCGAAACTGCTCCATCGAAAGTGGCGCAAAGGCCCTGCCGCTCCGTATGATGGGCTCATTCAACACCCCATCGCGATCGAGAAACACCGCGCGTCTGGCCATAACTCAATCTATTTTAAGGGACGCCGCCCGGTTGAAATATACTCAATCCCAGCAAGCCGGCTGGGCTTTGCTTCCATGACTCCGACGCAATCGATGACCACGGGACGGCGCATCGAGGAGCGCAGGATGTCCGGGTCAAAACCAACAAATTCATCCCAATCGGTCATGATAATCAGTCCATCGGCGTCTTCCAGAACAGACTCCTTCGAGGACATGATCTGCGCCGGCAAATCGACGTCGGAAGCTAAAACCACCGG
>JACPFE010000508.1 GCA_016183145.1 Deltaproteobacteria bacterium
ATCCCGCCAAGGCGCCAAGGCGCAAAGTGACACTCGGTGTCATTTCGACCCCGTGGAGTAATGGCCGCAACTCCACGGGGGAGAAATCTGTCTCAGATCCCTCGCATTCGCTCGGGATGACGGGCCGAGGGCACGTCACTTCGCGTCTTTGCGTCTTTGCGAGAGACATGGTTTTTCCGATCTCTTCTTCGTTGCCGAATTTCAAATACCTTTGGCTAGCTCGTCAGCTTGAGATTGACGCGCGGCAGGGCCTGCTCGGCTTCCGCCACCGAGAAGAACTCGCCCGGCTGGAAATGAAAGAAGCCCGCGATCATGTTCGACGGAAACACTTCCTGCTTCATGTTAAAGCGCATGACCAGGTCATTGTAATACTGGCGCGCGAAAGCGATCTGGTTCTCGGTGGTCGTCAGCTCTTCCTGGAGCCGCAGCATGTTTTCATTCGCCTTGAGCTCCGGGTAGTTCTCCATCAGGAGAAAGATTTTGCCGAGGGACTGAGTGAGCGCGCCCTGCGCCTCCGCGGTCTCCTTCACGCCGGTCGAAGCCATCGCCTTGCTGCGCGCGTCGATGACGCTCTGGAGCGTGTCCTGCTCATATTTCATGTATCCTTTGACGGTTTCGACTAGGTTGGGAATCAGGTCGTAGCGCCGCTTGAGCTGCACTTCCATCTGCTTCCAGGCGTTCTGGATCTGGTGGCGCAACGCGACCAGGCCGTTGTAGATCCAGATGATCCACGCCGCTGCGGAAAACAGAACGCCCCAAATCACCCAGCTCATCGCAACCTCGCAGTTCCCCCGTCGTCGGGAATCAAGATCGATTTGCTAATCTCGCCGATTTGGGCGACACCGGTCATGCACATCGCCCGCTTCATCTCTTCGCTGAGAATCGCATAGACGCGCTCGACGCCGCGCGCGCCGAACGCCCCCACGCCCCAGGCCACGGGACGGCCTACAAGCACGGCTTTCGCGCCCAAAGCGATCGCCTTGACGATATCGCCGCCGCTGCGCACGCCGCTGTCGAGGAGCACCGGCACCTTGGCGCCGACGGCGTCCAGCACTTCAGGCAAGGCTTCCAGCGCGGCGCGGTTGAAATCAAGAATCCGCCCGCCGTGGTTCGACACCACCAAAGCGTCGGCGCCGGCATTGACGGCGGTGCGCGCGTCGTCCGCGCCCATGATCCCCTTTATCACCACCGGCAGCGACACCTGCTTTTTCATCCACTCGATATCTTTCGGCGACGCGCTATGTCCTTTTCTCGGCTTGCCGTCTTTGGTGGAGAGCGGCACCTCGTCGCCGATCTTCACCGGCCGCACGGTGTCCATGGTAATACCCACGGCGGCGAAACCGAGCGCCTCCGACATCTTGGCGTACTCGGACACTTCTTCTTTGCCCCGGTTCATGTAGGCCATGAAAACCAGCGGCCCCTTCGACGCCTCGCGCCAGCCCTGCGGATTGAACTTGGCGGCCTGGCTGACGAACATCATCGCGCCGGCTCGCCCGGTGCCTTTCGCCACTTCGCTCTCCGCGTTCTCGCTGATCAGACTGAAGCTTCCCACCGGCGCGGTGGCGGCGGGAATCGGCAGCTTCTGGCCGAACAGCTCGACGCTGATGTCGGGGTCGGTAATGTCGTGATAGACGCGCTGGCGGAAAAGATATTTGTGAAACGCCCGCGGGTTTCTGTAGAATGTCGCCCTGGTCTCCGCGGCGCCGTTAAAGTGATGCCAGGCTTCCGCCGGCATGCGCTGGCGCGCCAGGGCGCGCAGATCGCGCAGCCCCATCTGTTCCAATGGTTTTTCAGTCATAGCATACTCGGTTCGTTACGGTGAGATATTCGTAGGCGCGGTCAAGCTTCTCCCATGTGCGGCGCCGACAATCCGACGGTTCTTATCGTGGGTTTCTCTCTGAGATTTAGGCCTTTGACTCCAACGACAAGCCGCCCGGTGCGCGCGGCAATTGGTAAAACTTACAGCGGTGCGCCCAGGCTGTCAAACTATCCGAAACCCTTGACAGAGGCACCCCTTTCTCCATAGATTCGCCAAGTCTCATCATACGGAGGGAAATCTCATGAAAAGGACACGCTACGTTCTTGGGTGTTCCCTGATCGCTTTCGAATTACTGATGGCGAGCGGCGCTTCCGGTCAGGATTCTTTTTACAAGGGCAAGAACATCCGCGTGGTCGTGGCGACCTCGGCCGGCGGCGGATTCGACGCCTATACGCGCGTGATCGTTCGCCATATGGGCAAACATGTTCCCGGACGTCCGGCGTTCGTCGTCGAGAATATGCCTGGCGCCGGCCATCTGATCGGCGCCAGTCATATGTACCGGGTCGCCAAGCCGGACGGCTTGACCCTGGGTCATTTTCAGGGCGGCCTATTTCTCTATCAACTCTTGGGGCGGCCGGGCATCGAATTCGACGCGGCGAAGTTTGAATTTATCGGCGCTCCCGTGACCGATAACCGCGCCTGCGCCTTCACCAAGGCGAGCGGCATCACCAGCATGGACCGGTGGCTCGCCGCCAAGACTCCGGTAAAAATTGGCGGCATCGGCGGTGGCGCCACGGAGGATGTTCCGCGCATGTTGGCAGCCACCACGCCACTCCCGATCCAATTGGTCAGCGGCTATAAAGGAACCGCCGAGGTCCGCCTGGCGGCGGACAGCGGCGAGCTCGCCGGCGGTTGCTGGACCTGGGATTCGATCCGCGCGACCTGGACCAAGGCCATCGCGTCGGGAGACGCGGTCGTCGTGCTGCAAATTCTTTCCAAACCTCACCGAGAGTTGCCGAATGTCCCCCTGGCCGCGAAGTACGCCAAAAACGAAGAAGCGCGACAGTTGATCCAGGTCGGCATCGAAGAGCCTTCCGATTATTACCGCCCCTACGTCCTGCCTCCCGGCACACCCAAGGATCGGGTGGCGACCTTGCGTAAGGCATTTCTGGATACGCTGAAAGATCCGGAGTTTTTGGCCGACGCCGAGAAGGCCAAGCTTGACATCGAACCGATCACGGGGGAAGAAATGGAAAAAAAGGTGGAGAAGCTTTTCAAGCTTAGCCCCGCCTTGGTAACCAAGCTCAGGGAGATTCTGGGTAGCAAATGAGTCTTATCCGGCCGCATCGCCGCAGGCCGTTCGCCGCGGCGGGCCCGTAAGATGCATTCGCCGCGAGGCGCGAAAAGTTGTGTCGTCGTGAGAATTCTTTCGTCTCAAGAACAAAAGGGAGGAGCTATGAAAAAGGCAACGAAACTGATCGCCTTGATTCTGTTGCTCTTGTTTATTTGCGGGCCGGGCCGTGCCCTCGCGCAGAGCAGTTTTTTCGAAGGGAAAACGATCCGCTTCATCGTCGGCTTCTCGGCGGGTGGCGGTTACGATGCCTATACCCGCCTGATTTCCCGCCACCTGGGGAAATATGTTCCCGGCAACCCCATCTTCGTCGTCGATAACATGGCCGGAGCCGGGAGTCTGATCTGCGCCAACTACATCTACAAGGTCGCCAAGCCGGACGGCCTCACAATCGGTCACTTCATCGGCGGGCTATTCCTGCAACAGCTTCTGGGCAAGGCCGGAGTCGAGTTCGATTCGCTCAAGTTCGGCTACATCGGCGTGCCGGCGCAAGATAACTTCATCCTGGGCGTCGCCAAATCAACCGGCATCACCGACGCCGAAAAATGGATCGCGTCCAAGCAGGTGGTGAAATTCGGCGGCGTCTCGACCGGCTCGGGCACGGACGATTTTCCCAACATCCTCAAAGCGACCATCGGCCTGCCCATCCAGATGGTTTCGGGTTACAAAGGCACCGCGGACATCCGCCTGGCTTTCAACAGCGGTGAAATCGTGGGCCTGAGCAACTCCTGGGAATCGACCAAATCGACGTGGAAAAAAGAATTGGAGAGCGGCGATTTGATCCCTGTGTTACAGGCGACCAGCAAACCCCACCCTGAGCTGCCAAAGCTGCCTTTGGCCATCAGCTTCGCGAAGAGCGATGAGGCCAAGCGGTTGATCCAGACGGTGACACGGGTTCACGGCGCATCGGTACGTCCTTATGTCGTGCCGCCGGGCACCCCCAAAGATCGGGTTCAAATCCTGCGCAAAGCGTTCATGGACGCGATGAAAGACCCAGAATTGCTCGCCGAAGCGAAGAAGGCCAATCTGGACATCAACCCGGACGACGGCGTCGGGCTCGAACAGAACATCAAAGATATTTTCAAGCTCGATTCGTCCCTGATCGGCAAACTCAAAGAGATTCTCAAGTAAGCTCGGCCCGGGCCACACGACCATGTCTGAGGGACAACCTCAACAGACGAAAGAGAACGTCTGGATTAAATCCACCTGCTTCATGTGCTGGAACACCTGCGGCATCCGGGTGAACCGCATTGACGGCGTGATCGTCAAGATCGAAGGGCAACCGGACTGCCCGCAGAACTGGGGTAAGACCTGCGCCAAAGGGAACGCCGGCTTCATGTCGCTTTACGATCCCAACCGCGTCCTCCATCCGATGCGCCGCACCAATCCGGAAAAGGGCTTCGATATCGACCCCAAATGGGAGCGCATCTCCTGGGAGAAAGCGCTCGAGATCCTCACCGAGAAGCTTAAGAAAATCCGCGCCGACGATCCGCGCAAGCTGGTCGCCTCGACCTTCGACACGCGCGGCCAATCCGGCGTTTTTTTCGCCGCCTGGAGCGCCGCCTTCGGCACGCAGAACGGCTCGGTGTCGAATCATCTGCCGATGGATCTGGCGCGGAAGATGGCCGACGCCCGCATGGCGGGCATGAAGCTCATCGTCGTCGATCCGATCGGCATCACCGCCGGCGCCAAGGCGCATGAGTGGGTGCCGATCCGTCCGGGAACCGACGCGGCACTGGCGTTGGCGATGATCCACGTTCTGCTCAATGAGGA
>JACPFE010000509.1 GCA_016183145.1 Deltaproteobacteria bacterium
CCGACCTGCCGGCCAACGCGCAAAAATACGTGCGCCGGATCGAAGAGGTCATCGGCACTGAGATTATTCTCGTTTCGGTGGGACCTGGGCGGGAACGGACGATTCTCTTGAAGAATCCCTTTGCAGAGAAGGCAGTAGGCAGTAGGCAACGGGCATTAGCACGAGGCGCAGTAGGGGCGACCGGCCGGTCGCCCCTACCTACACCGTCTACTGCCGATTGCCTCGCTCTTACCGTAATTTGAAAATCTCCAGATACTGCTTCACCGTCGCGTCGAAATCCTCGTAGTCCTCGGGGTTTTCGATCACGTACTTAAAACCGCGGAAAAGCCGCGGCGGATCGGGTTCCACGTCCTTGCGCACCGGGATGCGTTGCATTCCCCTAAGCATCTCCTGCCCTTCTTTAGACAGGAGAAAATCATTAAAAAGCCGCGCGGCATTAGGGTGGGGCGCCTTGGACCCGATCATGACCGGATTCACCTGGGTAACGGCCGGTTCGAGAGCAACCCAATCGATGGGCGCGCCCCTGGAAGTCATTCTCTGAATGGTCTGGTTGTAAGCGATGATCAAGGAATACTCTCCGGCGACGGCGAGCTGCACTCGTTCCGTGTTGCCGCGCTTTATGACCGGCTCCAGGGCGGCGAGCTTTTTAAAATAGGCGATCGTTCGCTCTTTACCCCAGATACCCTTCAACCCTTCGAACATGCCGTAGGCCTCGGTATCGATCGAGATAAGGCCCCCTTTCCACTTGGGGTTAAGTAAAGCGTCGTAAGTTTTTGGGACATCCTCCCGTTTGACCAGCTTGGTGTGCCATCCGAGCACATAACTATTGACGTAGTAGGCGGTCCAAAATCCTTCCTTGTCCACCAACTGCTCGTCGATCATCCTGCGCTCCGGAGACCTGTAAGAAGCCAAGAGCTTTCTTTGCATGAGAGGCAAAACCATTTCCCCGCGTCCCACCACCACGTCCCAATCATGCCTGCCGCCCCGCGACTCGGTAAAAATCTTGTTCAATAAAGGCCCGCCGCCGGTGCGAAAAAGCGTGGCCTTAATGCCGTATTTCTTCTCAAAGCGGTCGACCACCGCCTTGCTCTGATCGAGAGTCATCGTCGTGTAGTAGACAAACTGGCCTTCCTTTTTCGCGCCCTCGACAAGTTTTGGGTCGGGACTGCTCTGTGACCAACCGAACACCGGCATCCACAGAGTCGCAAGAACAACCACAGCGGTCAGACGGTTTTTCGTCGGTAACATCATCGAAGGTACCTCCTTGGCCTCGAAATTGGTCTGATATCCATGATTAACATGCCAAAAAGCTAATTCAATATCCGCGAGCCATTTTCCCTGGCATGCGGACCTTGAATACCGGCGGACGGCTGTCTATCATGTCTGCAAGGTAGAGAGGTGAAAGAAGGAGGATTTCATGGACATCTCAAGGGAAAAACTCGTGGGCGACCTAAAATCATTGGTCGGTGACGCTGAGGAGCTTCTCAGAGCCACCACGAACCAGGCCGGGGAAAAAGTCGCGCAGGCGCGCCAGAAGATCGAGCAAAGCCTGATCGAAGGGAAAAAAGCGCTGGCCGACGCGGAGCAGACCCTGGTCAAGAAATCAAAGGAATGCGCGGAGATCGCCGACGACTACGTCCGGGGAAATCCCTGGAGCGCGGTCGGCATCGCCGCCGGCGTCGGTTTAGTGCTAGGCTTGCTGATCAGGGGCAAGTAGTTTCCCGGTGATGACTGACAGGGATTCCGGCACCGCAGGCGGCGGCGCCCACGGTCTTTTGCATGCTTTCAAAGCCTTGCTCGCGGCGTTGAGCGCTGCGCTGCACACAAGACTGGATCTTTTCGCCAGCGAGCTCGAAGAGGAGCGCGAGCGCCTGAAGCAAACCCTGGTGCTCACGCTGCTGCTTTTTTTCGGTCTCGGCCTCGGCTTTATTCTCCTGACGATTTTTCTCGTCGCGCTTTTCTGGGAGCGCGGCTGGCTCGCCGCCGTCGGCGCTCTCGCCGCGGTTTATCTCGCCGTCGGCATCGTCGCAGCTTTTAAACTTCGCAACCGGTTTCTTACGCGCCCCGGTCTCTTTCCCGCCACTCTGGGAGAATTGGCAAAGGACCGCGACCGCTTGAGGTCATCCACGCGTGAATAAACGATTCGCGGAATTGGCGCGCCGCAAACAAGCGCTGATCGATCGTTGCGCCGACCAGCGCGCCGAGCTATCGGCGCTCTGCGAACGTATTCGCTCGCCCTTCGATCTCAGCGGGACGCTCTTGGGAGTCGGCAGAATGCTCAAGACTCACCCGATGATCGCGGCGGGCGTATCTAGTTTACTCGTCAGCGGCTACGCCGGGCGCCTGCTTAAATCGGCTGGCGAAATCGTCCACGTCTGGCGCCTCGCCCTGCCGCTCTGGGGTTGGTGGACCAAGCGCCGCAAACGTCCGTAACAGATCCGCCGCGACGATTTGAACGTATTGTCCGCCAAAGGACGGATCAGCCTCAAATTTCCGCCATAGGACGGACCAGCCTCAGATTGTTTGGCTGGGCTTGGCTGAAACGGCTTGAACGATTTGAACGGCTCGTAAGCTTATTCGGTTCGCGCCCACTCCTCTTTCCTCGGGTCCGCCGCGCCGCTCGCCTTTCCTTGCTTGACGACAACCACTTGAACCACGCCGGCGACGCCCCGTTCCCAGAGAAGCATAGACCCGGCGCGAAGCGCGAAAACTTGTATCGGTAAGTGGAGAAAGTCATGTACCTCCGGCAGAGCCGGAGGCTTGAATTGTGATCAGCCTGAGGCTGACTGGCCGGCTAAGCCGGCAGTTTCCACGGCTCTCCGCTTTGCTTCCTCTCCCTCGGGGAGAGGACTGAGGTGAGGGTGAATCTTTCCTGGCTAACACAGCCTTCACCCTTCCCTCTCCCAAAGGGCGA
>JACPFE010000510.1:0-2506 GCA_016183145.1 Deltaproteobacteria bacterium
TCCAATTCGCGAATGAAGCTTGGGTCGACGAAGGCGTTCGGGTTCGCACCCACGGCTCTGGTATCCCGAATCGCGAGATCATCGAGCATGGTCTTGACGCCGTCGGGTGTCGGCATGAGATTGTTCGGGAACACGGCGGTATAGGCCCGATAGGCCCGCTCCAGTCCTTCCGGATCGGTGAGCCGCAGGTTCTTGCTGAAGATCGCTTTGGTGCTCTCTTTTTCGGTCTTGATCGAATGCACCGCTTCGACCATCGCGCGGGAGAACTTTAGCAGCGTCGGCCGTTTTGTCTTGGCGATGGTTTCGTTCGTAAGCACGGCGTTCCACCAGAAGGGGATTTTCAGCGAGCCGATGTCGAGCAAATCCCTGAAGCCCAGTTTTTCCGCCTCGCGCACGAACGGCTCGGGCATGATGGTGAACTGCGTCAGCCCCTTCGAGAGGGCGGCGAACCTTTCCGTGTTGCCTCCGGCGGTAATGATTTTTACGTCCTTTTCCGGATCGACTCCCAATCTTCTCAAAGCGAGTCGCAGTCCGAGATCGGAAGTGCTGCCGAGGCGGTTGACTCCACCCATCTTACCTTTGAGCTGCTCGGGGCGGGTGATGGACGGCAAGGTGATGATGTGATCGACGAACGTGGGCACCATGCCCAGGATCATCACGATGTCGGCCCCCGCCAGACGCGAGCTAACCAAGGTGGTGACCGAAGTCACGATGACATCCAACTCGCCGGCGAGCAGGGCTTGCAGCGCCGTCGGGCTGTTGGAGATCCGGATAACCTCGCCGGTGAGGCCGTTCTTTTTAAGTAATCCTTTGTCCTGAACCACCCAGATGGGGCTGTTCGCCGGGCTTTCCCCCGCCCAGGCGATGCGAATTCTTTCCTGCGCCGCCGCCCGTTCATGAGCAACGATCAAAACCCCGCCGATAAAAATGACCAAGGAAACAAAAGCAGAAACTCGTCGCATGGTCCGACTCCTCATTGAAAGTCAAAGTTAATAATTGCATAGCATACTTAACGGCTGAAATCAGCCCTTGTGGCTTGTGCCATCGGGAAAGGGACTTGAGGCTTCCCTGTGACTATGCTGATTGTATCGATCCAAAAGAGATCTCACCGCGGAGGCGCGGAGGGCGCGGAGTAAAAAGTTTTTAAGAAGAATTACTCTGAACTCTGCGAACTCTGCGCCTCTGTGGTGAATACTATTTCACGGTGAACCCCG
Organism: Deltaproteobacteria bacterium; assembly: GCA_016183145.1. Lineage (GTDB taxonomy): Bacteria > Desulfobacterota > Binatia > UBA9968 > UBA9968 > JACPFE01. The sequence goes on from JACPFE010000510.1 coordinate 1,215, forward strand.
ACAGGCCTTAGGAAATCTACACCGTGCGGCCGGAGGCGCAGTCGGCATTCATTGACTGAAGGGCCCTTTTGTTATACGAGGGCGCACGGGGGAGCGAATGGCTAAGAAGGGTATCCTGGTAACCGGAGGGACCGGTTTGGTGGGCGCTTATGCCGTCGGCATGCTGCTGGAGCGCGGCGAGCGGCCGGTGGTTTTCGACGTAGCGCTAAATGAGCGGCTCTTGAGTGCGGTGGGGGTCGATCCCGATCAGGTGACGTTGATCCGCGGCGACATGATGGACCTGCCGGCTTTGATCTCCGCCATTCGCGACAACGACTGCGACCGGATCATTCATCTTGCGGCGTTCTTGGGGGAGGAAGTTCAGCGGCGGCCTTATAGCGGCGTGCGGCTGAACTTCATGGGCACGGTCAACGTCTTTGAGGCGGCGCGTTTGGAGAAGGTGAGCCGCGTGATCTTTCCTAGCTCAGGGACCGTTTATCTAGGCTCCCTCGGTGAGGGCCTCGAGAAAATCGACGAGAGCATTCCGATGAATCCGCCTTCGGTCTACGCCGCGGCCAAGGCGAGCTGTGAGTTCATGGGGCGGGCCTACGGGAAGCGGTATGGCTTCGAGTTTATCTGCCTGCGCTACACGGGCGGGCTTTACGGCCCTTCGCCAGCGGCGCTCAAAGCGACCCGCGAGATCGCAATCCAACAGATGATTCGCGCCGCGGTGAAGGGCGAAGCGGCCAAGATCAATTGGCCTTATGGCCCGGCGGAAATTCTTTACGGCAAAGACGCAGCCAAAGGGACCGTCCTGGCGGTGCTCAAAGACAAATTCAAAGATACGTTGTTTCACATCGGCAACGGCGTTATGGTCGGCGGGGACGATATCGTCGCGGCGATTCGCCAGGCGTTTCCCGGTTCCCGCATCGAGTTGGCCAAGGGTGATAACCCCATGCCTTATCCGCAATCGCGCCTGTCGAGCGACTTCTCCCGCGCCAAAGAACAGCTTGGCTATGAGCCGGATTACCCGATCATAAGAGCGGTCGCCGACTATGCGGCGACGCTGAAACGGTTGGAGGCTCTTTGAGCCAACGGGGCGTTCGCTGAATGACGGGGGGGCCCAAATCGTCAAAACGTCAGCGGTAATAGACTCGGTTGGCATAGAATTCAAAGGAGAGCGTTTGAATCCAGGAGGTGCTATGCGATTACGGCGAGCGATTGTTTTTGTGGCGGCGGTCGTATGGGTGTCGGTCGCGTGGGGCCCCGCGGTCAACGCGGCGCAACCTGCAAAAACCGGCTTTGACGAAAAA
>JACPFE010000510.1:2534-3655 GCA_016183145.1 Deltaproteobacteria bacterium
GCCATCTCGGCAAGTACATTCCGGGGAACCCCGCGATCATCGTCGACAACATGGCCGGCGCCGGCAGCATCATCGCGGCCAACCACACTTTTAACGCCGCGCCGAAGGATGGCACGGTCATCGGCAATATCTCCGGGCCGATCATTTTAGAGCAGCTCTTCGCCAACCCAGCGGTGCAATTCGACCTGGCCAAGTTTCGCTTCTTGGCGGTGCCGGTGAGCGAAACCTATCTGATGATCGTCGTGAAAAAGACCGGTGTAACCAAATTCGACGAAGTCATAGGCGCGAAGAGCAAGCAGGTGAGCATTGGGGCGATCCCCGGCTCGACGGTTGAGCATGCGCCGATCCTGGCGCGCGACGTGCTCGGCGCCAACCTCAAGGTCGTCTCCGGCTACAAAGGGACCGCCGACGTCAGATTAGCGCTGGAGAGCGGCGAAGTGGAGGGTTTTTTTAACACCTGGACTTCAGTAAAAGTAACCTCGTTCGACAAGGTCAAAAACGGCGAGTGGATCGTGCTGGCGCAACTGTCGGAAAAACCGATCAAGGACTTGATCATACCCAACGTCCCGACAATTTCTCAGATCGCCAAGACCAACGAGCAGCGGTTGATCATGAAATACGGCACGAGCACGCCCAATGACTTCGGCAAGGTTTATGTTCTGCCGCCGGGGGCGCCGGCGGACCGCGCGGGGGCGTTAGAAGCTGCCTTCGCGAGGGTGATGGCCGACAAGGAACTCTTGGCCGACGCCGACAAAGGGAAGCTCGAATTCGATCCGCTGACCGGCGAAGAGATTCACAAACTGGTGGCGGAGTTCCTGGGGATGAGTCCCGACCTGAGGTCAAAGCTCCAGGCGGCGATGAAGGGCGGCAAAAAATAACCATGGCGAAGTGAACCTCTCGCCAAGAGAGAGCAAAGGAGGGAAAGGCAATGTTTATGAACGTTAGACATTTAGGATTCTGGCTGGTTCTCATCGGACTCTTGATTCCGGTCCTGGGGACCGCGCAGACCGAGAGTCTTGATGAGCTTTACAAGAAGGCGGTCAAGGAAGGCGGCACGCTCAATTTTTACGGCACGTTGGCGCAGATCAATGCGGCAAGAATCCTGCCCGTTTTCGAAAAGC
>JACPFE010000475.1 GCA_016183145.1 Deltaproteobacteria bacterium
CGATTTCAGCGCCACCGCTGTACGAAGCGTGAGAAATGGTTATGATAGACATATCGGTCATCCTCCCTTTCGGTACGATGATTTTGTTACACGACTAAACTTGCGATCAGCCGAGCCCGCCCAAGTCCCATTACAAGGTCGCTATTCTTTCACTATAGGCGGGAATCAGTCAAGCGAAATCGACGCAAAATCGAATGCCAAGAAACCGGCTGAATTTGACCCCGCCGGGCGCAAGATTCCGCTAAGCCCTTGGAGCCAGCGAACTTATCAGTGGCTCTAAAATTTTCCAAAGTTTGCCGGCGATGACCCGGTGGCCCTCCGCGGTGGGGTGAATGCCATCGGGTAGATTCAGCTCGCGCACGCCGGCGACTCCTTCGAGAATGAAAGGAATCAGCACGCCTTGGTTTTTCTTTGCGAGCGCCGGGAAGATGGCCTCAAACCGCGTTCCGTAATCGCGGCCCATGTTCGGCGGAACCCTCATGCCGGTAATGACAACTTTAACTTGCGGATATCGTTGTCTGGTTCGATCGATGATTGCCTGGAGATTCTTGCGCGTTACCTCCACGGGCAAGCCGCGCAGCCCATCGTTGGCGCCCAGTTCGAGCACCAGAATATCCACGCGGTTTTTTAGCAGCCAATCGAGACGAGCAAGGCCGCCGGCGCTGGTGTCGCCGCTCTGCCCGGCGTTTATGACCTTGATGTTCCAACGCTTGGCATCGATCTTCGCTTGAATCAGAGCGGGAAACGCCTGCGAAGCATCAATGCCATACCCTGCCGTAAGACTATCGCCGAGAAGCAAGAGGACTTTCGCCGACGGCGCGGCAGCAATGAAAAGAACCCATGAGAGGGCAGCGATGGTAAAAACACGCATAGCCCCGGTAAGGGGCCCGAGTTGAGTTGGCTTCATAAACACTCTACAGTTGAATTAACAAACGCTCAGCCGTGGCTACCTTAGTCTTTCCCCGATGACGCATCCCGATTCCGCCCACTCGCCATGACCCAACCGATCATTTTAAGCGTAGACCATTTGCAAAAGACTTTTAAGAGCGGCGCGCAAAACCTATCCGTGCTCCGTGACGTCTCCTTCGCCGTCGAGGAAGGCAGCGCCTGCGCCATCGTCGGCCCATCGGGCAGCGGCAAGACAACCCTCATCGCGCTCTGCGCCGGCTTGGAACGGCCCAGCGGCGGCTCAGTATTTTTCAACGGCGTCGCCATGCACTCGGCCCCGGAGGAGGAACTCGCCCGGGTGCGCAACCAATTCGTCGGCTTCATCTTCCAGAGTTTTCACCTGCTGCCGTCGCTCACCGCGCTGGAAAACGTCATGGTGCCGGCGGAAATCCGCGGCGAAAATCACGCGCGCCGGCGCGCCATGGATTTCCTCGCCCAGGTCGGTTTGGAAAGCCGGCTGCACCACTATCCCGTCCAGTTGTCTGGCGGCGAACAGCAGCGCGTCGCCATCGCCCGCGCCTTTATCAATCGGCCCAAGATTCTTTTCGCCGACGAGCCGACGGGCAATCTCGACGGCGAGACCGGCAAGGAGATCGTGCGGCTGATCTTCGACTTGAACGCGACCAACGGAACGACGCTGATGCTCGTGACCCACGACCGGGAGCTGACAGAGCAGGCGACCCGCGTCATCGGCTTGAAAGGCGGTCGTCTGGTCTCGGATACTCAAGAGACAACGGATGTCGCCCAAACATGAGTCGCTAAGACGATGCAAGACTTCCATTCACCACGAAGGACCCAGCGCGGCGAAGCCGCAACCAAAGAAAGAAAAAGGACTTTCACCGCAGAGGCACAGAGATCGCAGAGTTCGGAGTATCTTATGATCGAAAACTCTTTCCTCCGCGTCCTCAGCGCCTCCGCGGTGCGTTCTTTTCTTGGTCTTTAAAAGTGATGAAATCTCTCGCGGCACCCTGGGTTTGGCGCGCCGCCTGGCGCGACGGGAGGCGGAGCTTCGCAAGACTGCTTCGCTCGATGGCCTGTGTCGTTATCGGCATCGCTTCGCTGGTTGCGGCACTGTCCTTTCGCGATAACCTGGCGTCGAGCATCCAAGAACAATCTAAAACCCTCTTGGGGGCCGATCTCGAGATCAGCGGTCGAGAGCCTTTCTCTTTAGAGGTCGAAGCGCTCTTCGCTTCTTTAGGCGGCGACCAATCGCGCCAGATCGCCTTCTCGTCCATGGCTTATTTTCCGGAGAGCGGTACTTCGCGACTCGTTCAGGTGCGAGCGATCACTGGCCGCTTCCCCTACTACGGCGCGCTGGACACCGAGCCCGCATCGGCGCGGGCGGAGTTGGAAACTGCTGCCGCCGCGCTGGTGGATGAGAATGTCATGTTGCAGTCGGGCGCCCGCGTGGGAAGCCGCCTGCGCATCGGCGACCAGGAGTTTCGCATCGCCGGCAAGCTCAAGAAAATACCGGGGGAGACTCTCGCCTTCTCTCTGATCAGTCCGCGCGTCTATATTCCTCTCGCCTACCTCGACCGAAGCCCGTTGCTGCAAAAGGGCAGCCTGGTGCGCTACCGCGTGTACTTCAAGTTCGATGCCCGAGTGGACGTGGACGCGCTGGTCCAACGCATCGCCCCGCAGCTCGAGCAACTGCGCTTGCAGTCCGATACCGTAAAAACCCGGGCAGCGGTCATTGCGCGCTCCCTGGACAATCTCACCCGCTACCTGGGATTGGCGGTTTTCGTCGCCGTCCTGCTCGCCGGAGTGGGCGTGGCGAGCGGCGTCTACGTTTACGCCAAAGAGAAAACGGCATCGGTCGCGCTGCTCCGCTGCATCGGCGCGAGCGCCGGCGCGACGGTCGCTGTTTATCTCATTCAAACCTCGATCGCCGCAGCAGCCGCCGCCTGCCTGGGCGCCGCCCTCGGCATTCTCGTGCAGGCATGGCTGCCGCTCGCGTTGCGGGACTTTTTGCCGGTGACTACAGCGCTGGCATTCACGCCCAAAGCCGTCGGCCTGGGGACAATCGTCGGCATCAGCACCGCGCTCCTATTCGCCCTGTTGCCCTTGCTGCCGTTGCGAAAAGTATCCCCGCTTCAGGCGCTTCGCTCCGCCTACGAGGAGAATCGGGGCGCGAGAGATCCGCTGCTCTGGCTCCTCTTCTGCGTTATCGTCGTCGGGATTTTATCCTTTGCTTTCATCACCGCGGAGCGTTGGTTTCACGCGCTCTATTTTACCGCCGGTGTCTTGCTCGCGTTTGGCTTTATCGCTTTTTTGGCCAGAACCGCTTCGCGGCTGATGAAACGGTTGCTATCGGATTTCTTGCCGTTCGCTTGGCGCCAGGGATTGGCCAATCTCCATCGTCCCAACAATCAGACCGTCGCCCTCATGCTCGTCATTGGCGTCGCCGCTTTTCTCCTCGTGACGCTTTACAACCTCCAGAGCGCTTTACTTCTTCAAGTCGCCGAAAGAGGCGGCAAGGGCGAACCGAATCTCGTTCTGTTCGATGTTCAGAAAGAACAAAGGGCGGGCATCGCAGGACTGATTCAATCGTTCGGCGCGCGCGACTATGAAGAAGTCCCGATCGTTACGTTGCGGCTCGCCGCCGTCAAGGGCAGGCGCGTCGAGCAGATCCGCGCCGACGCGTCGATCCCGCCCTGGGCGCTCAGGCGGGAATATCGCTCCACCTATCGAGAACGGCTGGCGCGCACCGAGCGGATAATCCAGGGAAGCTGGCGCGGCCACGTTGCGCCGGATACGCAACCGATTCCCATCTCCTTGGAAAAAGGCATCGCCGAGACCCTGCGCGTCGGCCTCAATGACTTGCTTGAATTCGAACTTCAGGGCGTCCCTCTGATCACTCAAGTCGCCAGCATCCGGGAAGTCGACTGGCAGCGCGTGCAGCCTAACTTTTTTGCGGTTTTTCCTGTGGGCGTATTGGAGCAGGCGCCGCAGTTCTATGCCGTGGTAAACCGCATCGAATCGCCCGAGCGATCCGCCGCCCTACAGCGCGCGGTGGCGGAACGCTTCCCAAACGTCTCGATGATCGATTTAACTTTGATTCTCAATACGCTCGACGCCATCCTCGGCCGGGTTGAACGAGCCATTCGTTTCGTCGCGCTGTTCACCATTCTGACCGGCCTCGCCGTCCTCGCCAGCGCGATCTTTAGCCGGCGCGGCCAACGGATCACCGAAAGCGTCTTGCTGCGCGCCCTCGGCGCCTCGAAGCGTCAAGTCTTAAGCATTATCGCCGCGGAGTATCTGTTCCTCGGAGCGCTCTCCTGCCTGGCGGGCGCGGCCCTCGCCGCTTTGGCGAGCTGGGGGTTGAGTTTTTATTTTCTCGGAACCGTGGCGCGCTTCGCGATGGCGCCGGTGTTATGGGTCCTGCTGCTCACGACAGCGACCGTCCTCCTATTCGGAGCGATGGGCTGCTGGGGAATTTTTCGCCGCCCGGCCTTGGAAGCGCTGCGCGCAGAAACCTAAAAACATAATGTTCACCGCAAAAGAATTCTCCTAAATTAAACCTTCGCGATGACTTCCTTCGCCATCCACTCCATGCGCTCGAGGGTCTCTGCTGAACTGGCGCGCCGCACGTCGAAGATCATCGTATCGACGCCGGCGGCGCGGTAGTCGCGGATGTCGGAAGCAATTTCTTCGGCTTCGCCCATGAATCGACGGCGCCGCCCTTCGATTTTCTTTTCTTTGTCGAAGAGCGAGCCCTTGAGCGCCACGCGGATCTGCTTGGGGTCCCTGCCGGCAGCGCGGGCAAATTCGGTTAGCGTCGCGACATCTTTGCGCGCGTCGTCGGGCTCTAAAGGAATGGTCGGCACGCCGCCGATGGGATGCCAGCCATCGCCTAGGCGGGCCGCCCGGCGAATCGCCTGTTTGCTATGGCCGCCGATCCAGATGGGAATCGTCGGCTTCTGAATTGGCTTGGGAAGAAAGACGATATTGGAGAAATTGCAAAACTGCCCACTGAACGTGGGATTGTCGCTGGTCCAAAGCTCACGGAAGGCGCGGATATACTCATCGGTCACTCGCCCGCGCTCGGCGAACGCCGGCGTTGCCAAGTTGTCGAACTCCTCTTTCATCCAGCCCACGCCCAAGCCGACGATCACTCTGCCGCCCGACAACACGTCGAGGCTCGCCAGCATCTTGGCGGTGATGATGGGATTGCGATAGGGCGCGATCATCACGCTGGTGGCGAAGCGGATGCGCTGGGTCGCGCCGGCGAGGAAAGACATCGTTGTCAACGTTTCTAAATGGTAACCCGTCCCCGGGTACTTGCCGTCGACGGTGTACGGATAGGGAATCGAAATATTTTTCGGAACGATGACGTGGTCGGCGACGGTCAAGCAATAAAATCCCAGCGCCTCGGCCTGTTGAGCGAAGCGGACTAAATCCACTGGCTTGACATTGGCGCTCGATGCGGGAAGGTGCAATCCAAAATCCATGAATGCTATCCGGCCTGCACCGCCGCCGATTGTCCGGCGTGCGCCAGCGCGATCGGATCTCCTACGCGCAAGATACCGTTGCTTAGAATCGCGGCCTTTAAGCCGCTGCGGTGTTCGAGTGCTTTGAATATCCCCGGCAGACTTGAAATCTTTTCCAAGTGGGCGCAGGGCTCGAAGAGCCGGATGCCGCGCATGCGCACGCCGCCGATGGTGAACTCGCGATGCAACAGGTCGATCAGCGCCACGCCGCGGGTGACGAGGTTGCGGCGGGTTCGGTCAGCGAAATCGGCGACGCCGAGTTCTTCGGCGGCCAGCTTCAAAACTTCCTCTTCGATCAGGCTCACGGCTTTATCGGGACGGTTCGCCACGATCCAGGACTCGCGGAAAAAACGATCTCCCTCCAAGCCGCGATCCGCGAAGGCGCGCACCTGCGGGACTGAAACCATCGAACCGGAAGGATTGGGAGTGATGTAAATCGAAACGATGCTTCCCTGCGAGGAGGATTGGCCAGGCTTGAGGCCGCGCCAAAGCTCCGGCGGGGTCTCCCACGGAAATGATTGTTCACCCTGGGGCATAAGGGCTCCTTACGCTGACGGCTGGCCGCTTGAATTAAACGGCCAGCCGGTTGGAATGCTGAATATCACAGAAAAGACTTGCGCGCTTAACCGACCGCATCGGCAAAGAACCGATGATCCTAGAGTGGCGGCACGGTCTTGTTCTCGGCTAGGTTCTCCTTTGGCTCTCCAGCGCTTCGTTATGCGTTGATGCCGTCCACTTTGAGGTCGTACAGCTTGATCACGTTGTCGCGCACGACTTTGTCGATCACGGGCTTGGGCAAGTGGCCAAGCTCTTCGGCGATCACTTGGCGGGAGTGCGGCCAGGTCGATGCCGCATGGGGATAGTCGCTCGACCACATGAAGGTATCTTCGCCGAACCAGTCCATCATCCGCCCGCCCGCGGGATCGCTGAAGAAAGTCGCGTAAACCTGCTCTTTCACGTACTCGCCAGGCAACTTCTTCATGTACGGCAGCGGCGCTTTGGGACTGTGACGTTTAAAATACTTGTCCCATTCGTGGCAGTAGAACGGAATCCACCCCACTTCATTTTCCACATAGACGATCTTTAATTTCGGATAGCGGGCCAACGCTCCGCCAAAGACCAGATCGAACAAAATATTCGCGGCATCGGTCAACTTCTGGTTTACCGTCATCCGGTAGGTATCCAACCCCTTGCGCTCGAAGCGGCTATAGTTGAATCCGGTCAGAATGTGCACATTAACCGGCATGTCGAGTTCCGACGCCGCTTCCCAGAAAGGATTGTAATAGTCGCTGGTGAACGGCAGATGCTCGGGCGGAACCTGCCAGATCATGCAGCCGATCATCCCGGCCTTTTTACAACGCTCGAGTTCTTTGATCGCGTTGTTGATGTTGTACATCGAAATCATCGGAATGCCGAAGAGGCGTCGCGGCGCAGCTTTGCAGTAGTCAATCAGCCAGTCGTTGCCGATCTGAAAGCAGGCTTCTTGCAGTTCGGCCTCCTCCAACGCAAAGAGGCGCAGTCCGTAGGTCGGGTAGAGAACTTCCGCCGAAACGCCGTCCACCGCCATTTCATCCAGGCGCGCTCTGGGGTCCCAACCGCCGGGTTTTTCGCCGGGCGAATTGCGCACGGGATACTTTGGAAACTTCGCGCGCAGGGTCGGTGTCAGGTTTTTCAGCCACAGATCCTCCGGCTCCATGATATGCGAATCCGATGAAACGATGCGGTCGTTACCGAGAACCTGTTCCGCGGTTCGCTTCAGCGCTGCGGCCATACTCATAAACAATTCCTCCTTAAACATTTTGATTGGTGATTTTTATTCCTTTTTGGCGCGCTTGTCCAGTGAATCGGCCTGGAGTACACAAGAAAACCCGCTGTGCATGGACATTCTCCCGCCGGTGCGCTAGACATTTGTTGCAGCATGACACCTAACGCAAGAGTCTTTTGGTATCCGATTCTTCTGATCCTCGCGTTTCCCTCTCTCGCGACGGCCGGCGAGGCGCAAAACGCGTTCAACGAAGGGGTGAAGCTTTACCGCGCCGGCAAGTTCAAGGAGGCCATCGCGGCCTATGATCGCGCCGTCAAGGCGGCGCCGGAAGCCGCCGAGGCCTACAACAATCGTGGCCTCGCCTATTCCAAGTTGGGCAAAAGCGATGACGCCATCAAGCTCAACGCCAAATTCACCGACGCTTTGTTCAACCGCGGCAACGCCCTTCTGACGCACAAGCAGTACGAGCGGGCGATCAAAGATTACGATGACGTCATCAAGCAGAATCCAAAAATCCCAAGAGTCTACGATCAACGCGGCCACGCCAATTACGGTCTCGGACAGTTCGACAAGGCGATACAAGATTACAACCAAGCGCAAAAGCTTAACCCGAAAGACGCCGAGGTTTATTACCGCCGCGGCCTCGCCTACCGGCGTTTAGGCAAATATGAGCAAGCCGTACGGGACTACACGGAAGCGATCAAACTCAAGCCGAAAAACGCCGAAGCCTACAACAACCGGGCGAACAGCTATTCCCTGCTCGGCAAATACGACCTCGCGGTCAAGGACTACGATGAGGCGATCAAGCTCGATCCGAAGAACGCGCGCATTTACGCCAACCGGGGATTGATCAAGCAGCGTCAAGGCAAAAACGAAGAAGCGCAAAAAGATTTCAAGAGCGCCGTTGATCTCGACCCGAGCTTGAAAGATAAACTCGAACCGGCCGAAATGCGATGATCTCGATGAAATTCCCACGAATCGATTTTCTGGTTTACTCGATCTTCTTCGTCATGGCCGCGCCGGCATGGTCCGGGCAGGCTGAATTAGCCCTAGAGGAGGGGCTAAGACTTCATGAAGCCGGCAAACCCAAAGAGGCTATCCGAGAGTACGACAAGGCGATCAAGGCCGTTCCGAAACTGGCGGAAGCCTATTTTAATCGCGGCAATGCCTATTATGATTTGGGCCAAAACGAGCAGGCGGTTAGAGATTACAGCGAAGTTATTCGCTTGAATCCGAAAGATGCCGAGGCGTTTTTCAACCGGGGCAACGCCTACCGTCGCTTAAAGAAGGACGATCTCGCGCTCAAGGATTTCAGCGCCGCCATCAAGCTCGAACCGAAAGATGCCAAGAACTACATCAACCGGGGCGCCGTCCACTTTGACGCGCGGCGCTACGAGGCGGCGCTGAAGGACTTCGGCGAAGCGTTGCGGCTGAACCCCAAGGATGCCGAAACCTTCTACAATCGCGCCAACAGCTATCTGGCGCTGGACAAGAAAGAGGAAGCGATCAAAGACTACGGCGAAGCCCTCAGTTTGGACCCCTCCCTGGTCGATGCCTATTACAACCGAGGAATTGCCTATGCGGATTCGGCTCAGTATGAAAACGCCATCCGGGATTTCGATGAAGTCCTCGTCCGCAATCCCAAGTCGTCGAATGCCTTTTACAATCGCGCCCTGTCCAAGGCCAAAATCAATCGCTACGAGGCGGCCGTTGAAGACTATAGCGAAGCGATGCGCTTAAATCCCAAGGACCCCGAGGCTCCCTTCAATCGCGGCCGCGCCTACCTTCGCCTGGGAAAATTCGACCATGCGGCGCGCGACTTCAGCGAAGTCATCGTTACCCAGCCGCGTAATGCCGACGCTTTTATCTACCGCGGTATCGCGAGGCTCTATCAAGGGAAAGACAAAGAAGCCGACGCGGACTTCCAAAAAGCTTTTCAGCTCAATCCGGCGATCAAAAAAAACGTCCAACCGATCATCGATGAAGCGAAATCCAAGGCACAACAGGCGCAACCATAATTGACCGCATCGAAGGCCCAACCATTGTAACCATGGCAGAACCTAACATCATCGGCGGACTCCTCGGCGGCGCGCTGATCGGCCTAGCTGCGGCGCTGCTGCTCTTGCTCAACGGCCGCATCGCCGGCATCTCGGGCATACTCGGCGGTGTCATTAAATCGAATGTTGCCGGCGAGCGCTCCTGGCGCGCGGCTTTCATCCTGGGATTGGTCGGCGGCGCGGCTCTCGATGCTTTCATGCGTGGCGGCTTGCCGCTGCGCATGCAGGCCGCAGGGCCGACGCTGCTTCTTGCCGGCCTCCTGGTCGGCTTCGGCACACGCCTGGCCTCCGGTTGCACTTCCGGTCACGGCGTTTGCGGTCTGGCGCGCCGCTCGCCGAGGTCACTCGTGGCGACGATGATCTTCATGGTTGTCGCTGCGCTGACAGTCTTCATGACGCGCCATATCTTCTGATGGCTTCGATCGCAAGCGCATTTCTTGTCGGCACGCTCTTCGGCTTCGGCCTCGCGGTTTCCGAAATGATCGATCCCGCCCGGGTGATTGGTTTCCTCGACGTCGCAGGCAGGTGGGACCCAACGCTGCTTTTCGTCATGGGCGGCGCCCTCGCGGTGACCCTGCCGGGTTTTCCGTTGATTCTTCGGCGCGCCCGGCCTCTCCTCGCCGAATTTTTCGCCCTGCCGACCAAGTCAAAACTCGATGGTTCGTTGATTGTGGGCGCGATAATTTTCGGTATCGGCTGGGGCATTGCGGGTTTCTGCCCCGGACCGGCGCTCGCGGCTCTCGCTTCCGGCTCGCCAGCCGTGGCGCTTTTCGTCGTCGCGATGATCGCCGGGCAATGGGCGGCTTCTTTGCTTGAAACGCGGCCATGAGTAGGGCGTATTGACATTGCTCGGCCTGTTGCATAGGTAAGAAAACAAAACTTAACGGAGGCGAATTATGGGACAGATGGTAAGCTTTAAACGGCCCGACGGCCAGGATTGTAACGGCTATCTCGCCAGCCCCGCCGGCAGCGACAAGGCGCCCGGCGTGGTCGTCATTCAAGAGTGGTGGGGACTCAACGATCAGATCAAAGGCGTCGCCGAGAGACTGGCGAGCCTGGGCTACCGAGCCTTGGTTCCCGACCTGTACAAGGGCAAAGTGGCCCTCGACGTCGCCGAGGCCCAGCATATGATGACCAACCTCAACTTTGGCGACGCCGCGAACCAGGACGTAAGAGGCGCGGCGCAATATCTGAAGCAGTCCAGCGCCAAAGTCGGCGTCGTCGGCTTCTGTATGGGCGGCGCGCTGACCGTGCTCTCTGCGATGTACGTCAAGGAAGCCGACGCCTGTTCTTCCTGGTACGGATTTCCGCCGGAGCAAGCCGGCGATCCGAGAACAATTAAGACGCCGCTGCAGCTTCATCTGGCCGAGAAGGACCAGGCGTTCAGTCCGGATGGGGCCCGCGCTCTCGAAGGTAAGCTGAAAGCAGGCAACGTGCCTTATGAATCCCATTGGTACGATGCTGGCCATGCATTCTTCAACGAAAAGGGACCGAATTACAACGCCGCTTGCGCCAAGCTCGCCTGGGAGCGCACGACGGATTTCTTCGCGAAACATTTGAAGTAAAAACGATCTCATCGGTAGCACCGCCAAAACAATTCACCACGAAGGACACGAAGAACACGAAGATTAGGAGCTTAGTATCCGAAACCTTCGTGTCCTTCGTGCCTTCGTGGTGAAAACTGTCTTTGGGTTACGGCTTGGCCGCGCTGGGATCTTAGTGGTGAATAAAATCAACGGCGCAACCACCCGCCGTGCGGGAAATTTTCTCGTAATAGGACTGGCATATCATGGGTGAAACCCGCGTTGACTTGCTGCATCTGTTGGAAGACCTTCGAGACGCTTACCCCGGTTCGCTCGAAGAAACGATACTTACCGAGATCATGGCCAATGCGCTGGACTCCGGCGCTTCGTCGATCAGCTTCGAATGCGATCTGACGCAAAGCGCCCTGACTACCGTCGACAACGGTTCGGGCATGCAGCGCCGCGAACTGGCGCGCTTCCACGACATCGCCGCCAGCACCAAGACGCGCGGGCAGGGCATCGGCTTTGCCGGCGTCGGCATCAAGCTCGGCTTATTGATCTGCGAAGAAGTACTGACGGAAACCCGCCGCGGCAAGACTCACGTGGCAAGCTCGTGGCATATGACGTCACGCCATCGCGCGCCCTGGAAATGGGTGCCCGCCTCCGGACTCGTCGTCGAGAGGGGCACGGCGGTACGCCTCAAAATCCGCAACGCGCTCTCGCCGTTGCTCGATCCCGGATTTCTCGAGGTAACACTTCGCCGTCACTATCAGCCGCTGCTTGATCCGGCCTTCGATGAATTCGTCTCCGCACACTATCCCAAGGGCATCGCGGTCCAAATCAATGGCCGCCGCTTGGAAAAGCGGCGCTGGAGCGCGCCGCTTCAAGCGCCGTTGGAAATCCGGTTGCTGCGCAAGCGCAAGCCCTCCGCGCTCGGTTACCTCATTCGCAACGATTCGGCGCTGCCGGAAGAACGGCGCGGCATCGCGATCAGCACTTACGGCAAAGTGATCCGGCATGGCTGGGACTGGATGGGCATGACACCGGCGGCGCCCGAGCGGGTTGGCGGGCTGATCGAAGTCCCGGACTTGGCCGCGTGCCTGACGCTCAACAAGGGGGATTTCCTGCGCACCGGTCCGCGCGGCGCGACCTACCTCGCCTATCGCAAAGCGATTCAAGAAGCCGTCGCCAAACAGCTCGCTGCGTGGGGCGATGTTCGGCCGGCGAGCGAAGAAGCGCCACCGCGCGAAGTGCGCCCCCTGCAGCGCGATTTAGCACACCTGCTGGAAGACCTCGCCATCGACTTTCCGCTGCTGGCGAGTCTCGTCGAGCGGCGCGCCGGCGGC
>JACPFE010000476.1 GCA_016183145.1 Deltaproteobacteria bacterium
CGACGACGTGAGTTGAATATTTTGGTTCTTCCGGGTTTAGTGTGAAAGAGTATTCACCACAGAGACACAGAGTTCGCAGAGTTCGGAGTATCTTTTAATCAAAAACTCTTTACTCCGCGCCCTCCGCGCCTCCGCGGTGAGCCACACGGAAGCCTGAAGAACCATAACTTTCAGGAGGAATCATGATCGATATCGCATACGCGCAAACGGCGCCGGGGCTCGGCGGGCCCGGCCCGATGATGACCATTTTCCCGTTTATTTTGATCTTCATCATCATGTACTTCATGGTGATCCGGCCGCAGCAGAAGAAGACCAAGGAGCACCGGGAGATGCTCGCCAAATTGAAAAAGAACGACGAGGTGATGACCTCCGGCGGAATTTACGGTAAGGTGATTGACTTAAAGGAAACCGTGGTGACGTTGGAGGTGGCGCCCAACGTGCGGATTCGCGTTCACCGGCCGCAGATTTCACTTGTCATCACCGCGGACAAAGCGCTTGCGAAAGAAGCAAAGGAATAGAGGATGCACCGGAGCGTTCTAACTCGGCTTATCATATTCTTGGTTGCGAGCGTCGCTGCACTGATCTATCTGACGCCGACTTTCGTCAAAGATCCCGCAAAGGACCTGCCTTCATGGTGGGGTAGCATTCTGCCGTCGGACCGCATCCACTTGGGATTGGACCTCCAGGGTGGGAGCCATCTGATCCTTGAGGTGAAGGTGGATAAGGCGATCGAGAACAACCTCGAGCGGGCGCGCGGCGATCTGACTAATCTTCTGCGCGAGCGCGGTATCTCCGGCGTATCGGTGGAGAGGATTCAGGGCACGCAGATACAACTCAAAGTGCCGGCGGCCAACGTCGACCGGGTGCGCGGCGTGCTCAAAGGCGATTTTCCCAACCTGGCGGTGGCTAACACCCAGCCCGGCGGCGCGACCACAGACTTTTTTCTCACGCTCAGCAAGGAGGAGTTGAGATCCCTGCGCGATTACGCCGTGGACCAATCGCTGGAAACCATCCGCAACCGGATCGATCAATTCGGCGTCAGCGAGCCGATCATCCAGCGCCAGGGGCAATCGGATATTCTGATTCAACTGCCGGGCATCCAGGACCCGGAAAGGGCTAAGGAGATCATCGGCAAGACCGCGCTGCTCGAATTCAAACTGGTCGACGACAATGCGAACGTAGAAGACGCGGTAAAAAGCGGTCCGCCGCCGGGACGCCAGGTATTGTACGGCCAGGGCGGCAAGGGCGAGGGGGGCCTTGGAGCCGAAAAGGTCGCCTACGTCTTGGAAGCGCGCACCTTGATGACCGGCGAGTATATTACCGACGCGCGCGTGCGGCCGAGTCAGCAGTTGCAGGGACCCTACGTCGAGCTGATCCTCAACACCACCGGCGCGCGTCTCTTCGAGCAGATCACCGCGGCGAACGTCAAGCGGCGCCTGGCCATCGTACTCGACAACAGAGTCTATTCGGCGCCGGTCATTCAAGAAAGGATCGGCGGCGGCCGGGCCTCCATCACCGGCAGCTTCGACATCAAAGAGGCGAGAGATCTATCTATTATTCTGCGCGCGGGCGCGCTGCCGGCGCCGGTGGAGATCGTCGAAGAGCGCACCGTGGGACCTTCGTTGGGACAGGATTCCATCAATCAAGGGGTGACGTCCTTCATCGTCGGCGGCGCGCTGGTCATCGTATTCATGATCGCGTACTACAAAGGCGCGGGCCTGCTCGCCAACGTGGCAGTCATTTTCAACATCCTCTACATGATGGCGGTGCTGGCCGGTTTCCAGGCGGTGCTGACCCTGCCCGGCATCGCCGGGATCGTGCTTACCATCGGCATGGCGGTGGATGCCAACGTGCTGATCAACGAGCGTATCCGCGAGGAGCTGCGCGGAGGGCGAGCCGTGCGCTCGGCCATCGAAGCGGGCTATCAGAATGCGCTGCCGGCGATTCTCGATTCCAACGTTACAACGTTTCTTTCCGGCGTGATTTTGTTTCAATTCGGCACCGGCCCGATCAAAGGCTTCGCCGTCACCCTATGCATCGGTATTCTAACCACCGTGATCACGGCCGTATACCTGACCAGGATCTATTACGACTATCGCCTCGGCGCGCGCAATCTGGCGCGCATCAGCATCTAAGGGAAAATCATGGAAGTGATCCGACCGGGAACCAAAATCCCTTTCACGAGCTATCGGAAAATCGCCGTCATCATCTCCACAATCGTCAACCTCGCGGTGCTGATGATGTTATTTACCAAGGGGCCGAATCTCGGCGTCGACTTCGCCGGCGGCACGATGGTGCACGTCAAGTTTCAGCAGAAGGTCTCGATTCCGGACATTCGCCAGGCGCTGGACAAAATCAATCTGGGCGGGAGCACGATCCAGGATTTCGGCGAAGCGGGCGCCAATGAGTTTCTCATTCGATTGGACAAAACCTCCGTGGAACTCGGCGCTCTGGGCGCCCAGATCAAGAAAGCGCTAGCCGGGCAGTTCGGCGGCGACAAGTTCGAGGTTCGCCGCATCGAGTCCGTCGGCCCGAAGATCGGCGAAGACCTGCGCTGGCGCGGCACGCTCTCTGTTATCGCGGCGACGATTATGATGGGGGTATACATCTGGATTCGCTTTGGCGCCGCCTTTGGCGCGAGATTCGGTTTGCACTTCGGCCTGGGCGCTGTGATCGCGTTGATTCACGACGTTTTAGTTACGGTCGGCGCCTTGCTGCTGGCCGACTATGAGTTCGATCTTACGGTCATTGCCGCATTGCTCACCATCGTCGGCTTTTCGGTGAACGACACCGTGGTTATCTGCGATCGCATTCGGGAAAACTTGCGCAAGATTAAGCGAGAGACTCTTGAAAGCATTATCAACACCAGCCTCAACGAAACGCTGAGCCGAACGATTCTGACTACAAGCACTGCCCTCATGGTGCTGTTCGCGCTTTACTTGCTCGGCGGCGCGGTCATTCGACCCTTTGCATTTTCCCTGCTGGTCGGGTTTGTCTCCGGTGTTTACTCGACGATCTTCATCGCCAGCCCGGTGATTCTGTTGTGGGATAAAGGGACGAGGAAGCGATAACAGAAGACGGAAGTCAGAGGTCAGAATTAGGGACGACAGAGACCGACCATACGAAGAAGGGTTTTTGTCTCAAGTCTATGTCTGTCCTTTCGTTTCTTCATTCTGAATTCTGACCTCTAATTTCTGACCTCTGACTTCTGTTTTCAACCGCCGATGCCGACCGATTTGCCCAAACGCTGGGTTCTCAAACAGGCCGACGAAGGCATTGTTGCGCGCCAATCAGAACAATTGAAAATCTCTCCTCTCCTGGCTCGCCTCCTGGTTTTGCGCGGGCTTGTCGATGCCGAATCGGCTAAAACCTACCTGTCCTCCAGCCTCCGTTCCGATTTGCCTTCGCCCTTCGCGATGGCCGGCATGGAGGCCGCGGTGCAGCGCATCGTCCGCGCCGTCAAAAACAAGGAGTTGATCGGCATCTGGGGCGACTACGACGTCGATGGGACCACCGGCGCCGCGGTGTTGGTTTCCTTCCTGCGCGAGATCGGCGCCGCGCCCGTCTATCACGTGCCGCACCGCATCGAAGAAGGCTACGGGCTGAACGTCGAAGGGCTTAAACGGCTTAGGGAGAGCGGGGTTGATTTGGTGGTCACGGTCGATTGTGGAATCTCCAACGCCAGCGAAGTCGATGCCGCGCGCGCGTTCGCTCTCGACATCGTCGTGGTCGATCACCACCAACCGCCGGACGAACTTCCGCCGGCGATCGCGGTGATCAATCCCCACCGCCGGGATTGTTCGTTTCCGGATAAAGGACTCTGCGCGGCGGGGTTGGCCTTCTATCTCGTGATCGCTCTGCGCGCCAAGCTGCGCGAAGCGGGCTGGTTCGCGGGCGGTGACGATCCCGATGTGCGCCGTTACCTCGATATCGTGACGCTGGGCACCATCGCCGACATGGTTCCGCTGAAGGGCGTGAACCGGACTCTGATTCGGCGCGGTCTCGCCGAATTGGCCGGCTCGACGCGGCCGGGAATTGTCGCTCTCAAACAGGTTGCGCGCATTCAAGCGGGCGAAGTCAGCGCTGGGCAGGTGGGCTTTCAGCTCGGTCCGCGCATCAACGCGGCGGGGCGGGTCGATTACGGCATCAAAGTCGTCGAGCTGCTGACGACCGACTCGACAGAGGTCGCGCTGCGCATCGCCCAGGAACTGGACGAGCATAATCGCGAGCGGCGCGCCATCGAGGCCGAAGTCCTAGAGCATGCGCTGGCCCAGGCCAAGGCACGCGTGAACGGTGCTGACCGCTTCTCATTAGTTCTGAGTGGCGAGGGCTGGCATCCGGGGGTGTTGGGCATCGTCGCGTCGCGCATCGTCGAAAGGTTTCATCGCCCCACGGTGGTGATCGGCTTCAACGACGGCGCGGGCAAGGGCTCGGCGCGGAGCATACGCGGTTTTCACATGGTCGAAGGATTGCGCCGCTGCGCCGGCTATCTAGAAAAATTCGGCGGTCACGAGTACGCCGGCGGGCTATCGATCAAGGGGGAAAAGATCGAGCCCTTCGCGGCGGCGTTCGAGGGTGTCGCCCGTGAGTGCTTGACGCCGCAAGACTTGCTGCCGCCGCTCGAAGTCGACGCGCAACTCACCCTGGAGGAGATCGGCTTCCCGTTGTTGCGCGAAATCGAGTCGCTAAAACCGTTCGGGATCGGCAATCCCGAGCCCTTGTTTATGACTCGGAAACTAGAAGTCTGCGAGCGCAAGAGTTTCTCCGCCGGCGCCCGCTTTCGCTTTCGACGGGACGGGCGGGTGATCGGCGGCGTTGCGTTCGGCGTCGGCGAAGATTTTCCCGCCAAGGCGGGAACGAAAATCGACGTGGTCTACCGCCTGAGCGAAAATGAATGGAATGGAAACTCGACCGTGGAAATGAAGATCGCCGACGCGCGGCCATCCAAATAGCAGTCTCTAGTTGAAGAGAATGGTTTTCAGCTTGGCCACCAGTCCGGGATCTAGTTTAAAAATTCCCTCGAAAGTTTTGCGCATGTCGTCGGCGGTAACCGGGGCGAGGCCGATCTTGGCTTTGTTCGCTTCCGCGATGAACTCGGCGTCCTTGACGGTCTCTTGCAAGGCTCTCTGCAAAATTTGTGCGCGATCGCTCGGTGTGCCCGGCGGCAGAGCCAGAGTCTTGGTAATCTTGCTCGGGTAGTGAATGCCGAACTCAATGAGCTGTTTGGCCTCCGCCGTCTTTGCCAAGTCGATCGCTAGCGGAACCCGGGGTAAATCCGGGAACGGCTTCGGCACCGTTTGCAGCACAACCACGACAGTGCCCGACTCGAGGGCTTTCTGCCAAGTGCCTCGCATCGAGTCCCAACCCCAGGTCGTGCCGTCGATTTCGCCGCTTTCGGCAGCAAGGCGCATGTCCGCCGTCCCTTTGTAGCCGGAGATGATCTGGGCGGGCAGGTTAAGCGCCGCTTTGATGACCTTGAGGACATTGTCCGTGCCGAAGGCGCCCGGCCCCGTGGTGCCCAACTTCAACGGCGTCTTGGCGGCGAACCATTTTTCCATGCTGGTCACGCCGCTCGACTTGGTCAACGCGACGGCGCTTTCATCCCGCGCCACGGCGCCGACGAAAACGAACTTCTGCATGTCGAATTCGACACCCGGCTGGCCCATCACCTGACTGTAGGCGAACCCGCCGCTGAAATGGCCGAAGGTCAGGCCGTCGGGCTTGGCGACTTTGTAGACGTGGTTGGCAGCGACCAAGCTTGCCGCGCCGGTCATGTTCTCGACGACGATCGTCGGGTTGCCCGGAATATACTTGGGCATGTGGCGCGAAAGCATCCGGGCCAAGGCATCGTAGCCGCCGCCGGGCGAAAACCCGACGATGATGCGAATCGTCTTGCCCTCGTAGAAATTGACCTGGGCCGACGAAATCCGCGGGGCGAAAAGCATCCAAGCAACCGCGGTGCTTAGGAATAATATTCGCTTCATAGTCCGACCTCTTTTCGAATTTATATTTCCCGGCAGGAAACCGTTTTCAAAATAGGGGAAAGAACGGTCCGGCGTCAAGCAAAAAAATCCCTGCTGCGGGAAAAAGGTGCTCCTCAAAGCCTTTGGCTTGGAGCCTGACAGAGATGTCGCTATCCTGCAGGTCAGCGGCGCGCCGGAAAGTGCCGCCCGCCGGCTGTGTTAAGCGGTCAGCAGGTTATTGACAAGCCGAATTAGCTGGCGGATATTGCAACCGATTCGGAATTGGGTAGCTGACCCGTGTTAGCCAGGCAGCATCCCATAAAGCCTGATGGTCGACCCGACTCCATCAAGGTGATTATCGATCCGCTGATTTGATCAGTCTGAGGTCCAGTGTCCGGCGTCTAGGGTCTGGCGTCCCGCGTCTCGAGTTCGGAGAATAATACACCGGACCCCGGACTCAAGACTCCGGACTATTTTACGATTCCCAATTCCTTCCGCGCTTTGTCGACGAAGCTGTAATCAACCACGTCGGCGACGGTGACCGGCTTCGCAACCTTGGCGCTTTCCCGCGCCAGGTCGATGAGCACCTGGACGGACTCGGGTTTGACGTCGGCGTCTCTGGTCAGGACGCGGGAGACCTGCTTGGACATTTCGGCGGCCATTTTGCGATCGTTTACTTTCCACTGCTTCATCAAAACGTTGGTGACCCCCTCCTGGCTATTTCGATCCCAAATGAATTGCAAACCGCGCAGCGTGGCGCGCACCATGCGGTAGACCTCGTCGGGATTTTCACGAATTCTCTTCTCCGAGGTGCCGAAGCCGTTCTGGGGAAATTCGACGACGTCGCCGGCAAAGACGAGCTCGTTGTAGCCTTTTTCGAGAGCGATGATGTTCTCCGGCACGGATAGAAAGGATGCGTCGACCACGCCGGTTTCCAAAACGGCGTAGCGGCTCGCCGCCGAGCCGCCCATGGGAAGCAGGGAAACATCCCGCCCCGGTTCCAGACCGAAGTGTCTCAGCATTTTTTCGGCGATCAAGGTCGCCGATCCGCCCGGCGAGCTGCCGGCGACTTTTCGTCCTTTCAGTTGCTTGACGTCTTTGATTTCTTTTTTACCCATCAGAAACAGCAAGGGTTTGGCCACC
>JACPFE010000477.1 GCA_016183145.1 Deltaproteobacteria bacterium
CGGCTTTTGCTTACCGGTTTCACTCTATACGAAGAAGGTCTTCGCTCCGGCGACAAGTCATTTTGATCTGCCGCAGTCAATCCTTTTGCACCGCGACGCATCGGGCTAGTCCCCCGCCAACTTCTTTCCCGCCAACTCCGAGAGCGTCGCGGACGGCGTCACGTACTCGAAGTCGGTCAGCACCTCGATCAGCGCCGACCGGTCGGCGGCCATCGCTCTTTTAAATGCTGGCAAGAATTCCTCGTCGCGGCCGACCTTCAAGCCCAAGGCCCCGTAGGCGGTGCCAAGCGCGGCGAAATCGGGATTGACCAGAGCGGTGCCGTATTGGCGCCCGGGATACTGGGCCTCCTGGTGCATGCGAATAGAATTGTAACCCTCGTTGTTGTAGACGATCGCGACGATATTCGCGCCGAATTGTCTGGCCGTCGCCATTTCTTGCCCGGTCATGAGAAATCCCCCGTCGCCTATGTGCGCGACTACCAGTCGCCCGGGATGAGCGAGCTTGGCGGCTACCGCCGACGGGATTCCCGGCCCCATGCAGCCCAGAGTCGGCGAAATGTAGGAGTCCGCGTGTTCGAATTCCAAGTAGCGCTGCGGCCACTGGCCGAAGCTGCCCGCGTCCGTCGCCGTGATCGCGTCCGCGGGAAGCGCCGCTTTGAGGTCCGCCATCACGCGCTCCATGGACACGCGCCGCGTCGGCCTTTGCGGCGGAGTGCTATAGCGCTTTTGCGCCGCGTGATGCTCCGCGACCCAACCCGCGCGGCTCTCGTTAGGTCTAGGTCCCTGGAATTTAAGCGCGGCGCTCAAAGCCGTTTTTACATCGGCGATGATGCCCAAGTCGGGCCGCAAGTTCTGGCCGATATATTGTTCGTCCGGGTAAACTTGAATGAACGGCTGGCCGCGCCGGGGAATAGTAAAACCGCCGGTCGTCTGCTGGTTCAACCGACTGCCGATCACGACGACGAGATCCGCTTCGTTCGCGACTAAATTTCGCGTGTGCCGGTTCGCGTTCGCCAGGTTGCCGATGTAATTGGGATGGCTGTTGGGGAAAGCGTCCTGGCGTTTATATGTGGTCAGCACCGGCATCTGAAACTTCTCGGAAAAATCGATCAGCTCCTGTCTCGCGTCCGAATATTGCGTGCCCGAGCCCGCGATCAGCACCGGCTTGTTCGCCGTGTTGATCCGGCCGACCATCGCTTCGATCGCTTTCGGATCGGGATTGGAGCGCACCTCTGGATAAGGATCGATCATGGAAATCTCGGCGTCTTCTTCGAGCAGGTCACGAGGCAGTGACACGACTACCGGACCCGGGCGGCCGCTCCGCGCGATGTGAAACGCCCGCGCCATCGTGCGCGGAACCTGCCGCGCATCGTTAATTTCGATGACCCATTTAGCCATGGTGCCGAATAAGTGAGTGTAATCGAGTTCCTGCCCCGCTTCCCGGCCCCGCGTCGATCGCGCGACTTGTCCCACTAGCAGCACCAGCGGCACCGAATCGTACTTCGCGCTGTGGACGGCGATGCTCGCGTTGGTCGCGCCCGGACCGCGCGTCACCAAGCAGACGCCCGGCCTGCGCGTAGACTTCGCGTATCCTTCCGCCATGAAGCAGGCGCCGCCTTCCTGCCGGCAAGTGATCAGTTTGATCTCCGGCATGCCGCATAGTCCGTCCAGTACGGCGATGTGACTTTCCCCAGGGACACAGAAGACATGTCCCACACCCTCGTTCCGAAGACATTGCGCAACCGCATGACCGCCTAGCATAGATTGGTTTCCTTCTCTCCTCTTAGATTCTTAGCTCAGAAATGTTGGACAAAACGATTCCAGGAAAATTTATCGCGCCAAGACGCCAAGCACGCAAAGAAAGAATATTACCTATTTCTCCAAACCTTAGCGCCTTTGCGCCTTTGCGGGAGAAATGGTTTTTCCGATCTCTTTTTCGTTTTCGAATTTCAAATACTTTTGGCTAGACTTACATCGCTATTTTTTCGCTTCCAGAAAGGTCAGCCGCTCCGCCATTGGCGTTTGGGGAAACACGTAGCCGCAGGCGCGGCAGGTGCGAAGCTTTTCACTCCCGTTGAATTCGCCGTAGACGGCGGAAACCTGGGATGGGACGTTTCCCTGATTGACGACTCTCGATAACACCAGCTCGTCGCACTTCTCGCAGAACCAGGCGAACTCCTCTTTCTCGTCGTCGCGCCGCTTGCGCTCGATGACCAGGCCCCAGGTGTTTTCATAGCGCCGGGGCGAATGCGGCAGCCCGCCGGGGCAAACGAAGATCTCCCCTTCTTTGATTGTGACCACCTGCCGCCGTTCGCCTTCAGGTTTCAAGTGCAGCTCCATGTCGCCCTCGACCTGGTAGAAAAACTCGTCGCCGGGCTCGATGTGAAAGTCGAGCCGGGTATTCGGTCCACGAAGGATCATGACAAGGAAGTCTTTGTGATGAACCAGCAAACGATTGGTTCTGAACGGCGGGTTAAAGTAGGACTTATTTTCTTCGACCCAACGTTTGAGATGAAATGTCGACAGCAGGTCCATGTCCGCCCTGATTGGAGTGATGAAGTATTGGAGTCCTGGAATGATGAGTTTTCGGATCAACCCTTCCAAGACTCACCGAATCTCTACTCCGCTTGCAGTCTTATTTCTGCCGGTTATCGAACTTGAACTTGTTCACGTTACAGGCGATTTCGACGCGATTGCCGTCCGGATCGAGAAAACTGATCGAACGGTTGCCCGCCACCACAAGAGTCTCGGGCCCGCTGACAATGGGAATTTTTCGCCGCTTCAAGACGGGATAGAGGTTGTCGATGACATCATTTGAATCCACGTAAATACAAAAGTGGTGGAGCTTGGGCATTCCCCTGCCGCGAACATGTCTCGCTCCCTTCGGCAACTCCATCAAGGCGACGTCGTGGTGTTCGCGGCCATAGCTGAGAAAGGTCATCTTCGTCTGACGATTTCGCGCCGAAATCTTCAGCCCTAGAATCGAGCGGTAGAAATTCTCCGACTTCTTTAAACTGGCCACGTTGAGAACGACGTGCCCCAGGACTCCGTTTCGAACGAGCATGGTCAATTCCTTTAATAGGCTGCGCCGTTCCTGTCAAGGTGCATGAAAACGAACCGAGGTCACGGAGGGGTCCCTTCCCCTGCCTCACAATAAAGTACGTCAGGGGTATCTCGCAGAACGCGGATTGTGCTTGCCGGACAGCGGTAGATCGCGTCTCTCACCCAAAACGTCAACCTTCTGACTGCCTCACCTGATACTTGCCTTCCCCATCCTGCGTAATCTTTCCTTCTTGATGAAGCTGGCCCACCGCCGCGGCGATGGTGCGATAATCCACCCGCGAAAACATTTCCAGGAGATCGGCGTAAAAGCGGTGCGATTGTTCCAATGCCGCGAGAATCTTTTCCGAGACCTTGTCTAGACTTTCACTACGCTTTGCTTCAACGCCTCCTTTCGCAGCTTCACCGGTGCCAGCCAAGTAATTCTTCAAGTCCAATTTGCCCTGATTGACGTAGACGATTCGATTATAGCGATTGGCCGGGACGTTTTCGGGTATCGTCGCATCGATGCCCATCTTGGCCGTGGTGGGAATCTTGCCGCTGACCGGCGGCAAGGATGGGTCCAGAGGCTTGGAGCGCGCGTTGGAGACGATCAGCACGTCGCGGTCGGCTTGCACTCGCGTTGCCACTGCCCATTCGACATCCGTCGGGTCAAACACGTCGATGTCATCGTCGGTGACGATCACATGCTTGATGTCGGCGATGGCAAGCAGCGCCAGGATGGCGTTCTTGGCGTCGCCGGCGGATTTCTTGATCGCCGCGACAATATGCCAGTGGCAGCAGCCGCCGGGCGTAACGTTGATCGCGGTCGCCTGCACGCCGGCTTCGTGCAGCACGCGCCACGCCGCCGCTTCATAGATCGGCGCCGACATCCAGATATTTTCCCAGGGCATTTGCAGCGCGTAGTAGATCGCGTCTTTGCGATGCATGATCGCTTTGATGCGCACCTGGGGGTTCATGTGGATGCCGCCCATGAGACGGTTGAACTCGCAGAACGGCCCTTCGGGGTAAACCCAACCATCAGGAAGAATTTCCCCTTCGAGAACGATCTCGGCGTCCGCGATGCATGGAACGGGAATCGTTTCGCCGTCGGCTAATTGAAGCGGCTGGCCGCGCAGGCCGCCGGCAAAGGTCAGTTCGTTGACGCCCAGGTTGGCCTTGAAGGTCGAAGCGACCATCTCGTAGGGATGGGCGCCGATGGAAATGGAGATCGGCAGCGGCTTCTTTTTTTGCATCGCCCGCTCGGTAAATCTTCTGAGATTGTTCGGCGTGACGATGTCGATGCCCGTGACATTCTTCTCCTTGAGCATCATGCGGTACATGCCGGCATTCATGCCGAATTCGGGATCTTCCGCGATCACGACTCCGCCGGTGATCATCGGCCCACCGTCCATGAGCGAAAAGATCGGCACCGGTAAATCGAACAGGTTGACCTTGTTCCTGGTCAGAACCACGTCCTTCACCGGCGCGCGCTTAACTCGCCTCGGCTTGATCGGATGGTCCATCGCCCCGCGCAGCTTCGCTTCGATCTTTTCGTACGGGACACCCATGCCAATAGCAATGCGATTGCGCGATTGCAGCAGCCCGGCGACCACCGGCATCGAGTAACCGACGACGTTTTTGAAGAGCAACGCTTTTTCGCTCTGGGCGACCAGCGCCGCGATATCGCGCGGATCAGTCTGTTTGGTGATCTCGATGAGTTCGCCATTCTTATTCAGCTCGGCCAGGTAACTGCGAAAGCTCGCCGCCATAATTTCCTCCCGCGTTCGAAGGCTCAAACCAACCACGGATGAAAAAGGCTGTCAATCGGGTAGTGGTTCAGTTTGATTTCAACGCCGCATCGATGTAGGGGCAGGCCTACGTGCCTGCCCTCCGAACGGGCAACCACATAGGGTTGCCCCTACAAATTGTCGTGAAACTGAACCACTACCGTCAATCGAGGCCGCTTCGCATCTACCCAAGGCTGTGGTATAGAGGCCGCAAGGGAGCACTTCGATCATGCCTTCCTTCGGACTGACCTTGGCCAACCGCGGCGTCATTATCGGCGCCGTGACCGTGCCCGAACTCTTCGATATGGCGAAGCGCGGCGAAGATTCCGGCACTTTCGACGCCGTATGGGTCGGCGACAGCTTGCTCGCCAAACCGCGCCTGGAATCCATCGCGCTCTTGTCCGCGCTGGCGGCGATCACGAAGAAAGTGAAGCTCGCGGTTGGCTGCATGGCAACTTTTCCCCAGCGCCATCCCGCATTGCTCGCGCAGCAGTGGGCAAGTCTGGACGTGATCTCCGCCGGCCGCTCATGGCTCGCGGTCTGCCTGGGTGGGCCAAACGAGCAAAGTCCGGCGCAGGCGCTGGAACACAAAGTCATGGGCATCAAGGACACCGAGCGCGTCGCTCGCCTCGAAGAAGGCGTCATGATCCTGCGCAAGCTCTTTCACGAAGAAAAGGCATCCCACAAAGGGCGCTTCTACGAGTTCGAAGGCGTGACGATCCAGCCGCGCCCGGTGCAAAATCCGCTGCCGATCTGGATCGCCAGCAACCCCACCGGTCTCACCTGGAAAGACGGCGCCAGCGCGCCGTCGGCCGCGGTCGAGCGCGGTCTGCGCCGCGTGGCGAAGTTTGCCGACGGCTGGATGACCAACAAAGTGAGCCCGGATGAATTCAAAGCGCAGTGGGCGCGCATCCTGGCGATGGCGAAAGAAGAGGGGCGCGATCCGTCGAAGATCGGCAGCTCCCTCTATCACAACATCAACATCAAGGCAGACCGCAAGACCGCGCTGGACGAGAGCAAGGCGTTTCTCGATAAGTACTACACGTCGAATTTCAGCATGAAATTCGTCGAAGGATTCACCACCGCCGGCACGCCGCAGCAGTGCGTCGAAGAGCTTAAGGCCTACTTCGCCGCCGGCATCGAGCATATCACGCTCAGGATGACTTCCTGGGATCAGATGGGACAGTTGGAGCGTTTTCTTAAAGAAGTGGCGCCGGCGTTTAATTAACTTTTTCAAGCGACTAAACAACCCTCGCCTGGAATGGCGAGGGTTTCAATTCTCGTCGGCTCGAAGCTGGCAAGAAGTGTCCCCTCTCCACCACGTCTTCGTGGGGGAGAGGGATAGGGTGAGGGGGCAACGCATGCCGAACCCTCACCCCTGCCCTCTCCCGCAAAGCGGGCGAGGGTGATCTTGCTTGTCTCCGTTGGAGACATCGCGAAACATATTTCAGCTGAAGCATGCGCTGAGCGCCGTCGAAGGGGCGAGGAATTTCAACTATAGCCAAAAGAGAAATAAACCCACATGCTTAAAGGAATCGATCACCTCGTCATCGTCGTCAAGGACCTCGACCAAGCCGCCAAAGACTACCAACAACTGGGGTTCACAGTCGTGCCCGGCGGGCACCATCCGGTGGGCAGCCACAACATGCTCATCTCCTTCGCCGACGGCTCCTATCTTGAAATCATCGCCTTCTATCGCGAGGCGCGGGATCACCGCTGGTGGGGTCCGCTGGAAAAAGGCGAGCGGCTCGTCGACTACTGCATGCAAACCGACGACCTCCAGGGCGACACGAAGAAACTGCGCGACGCGGGAGTTGAAATCAATGATCCGGTGCCCTGGTCGCGCAAGCGGCCCGACGGCTATGAGCTCAAGTGGGTGCTCTCGTTGGCGACGGGCAGCCATCGCGGAGTCGCGCCCTTTCTGATCCAGGACGTAACGCCGCGAGCAGAACGGATCCCCCAAGAATTTCAGCACCAAAACGGCGCAGCGGGAATCGGTACGCTGACGATCGCCGTTGAAGAACTTTCAACCGTCCAGCGCTGGTACGAAACCGCGCTGGGCGCGGCTGCCACGGCTTTTACGGATGACATGCTCGGAGCGAGGGGAATTTATTTCACCGTGGGCCCGCACTCCGTGGAATTTATCATGCCCGTCGATCCCCAAAGCCCGCTGGCCGACTGGTTACGCACCTATGGTCCGTCGCCCTACGCCACCACGCTAAAAACCGCAACGCCGGCCCCTCCGCTACTGGATCTGGCGCTCACCCATGGGGCCAATCTGTCCTTTGGAGTCTAGCTTCGCCTTTCGCTCTTAAGCCAGTTGATGGGGTCGTTGATGGGGTCGCGTCTTGCATTACGACAATGCGTGATTGCAGGACCTGGCCCTTATCACGGTTGGCGGGGACCTGAATTAGTTAATCGAAGCAGGCGATGCTGCGTCGTTGGGGCGGGTTTCGATCGGTAACGTTACTCGGTAGTCAGCTTGCTTTTGCTTTCGCCAGGGCCCACTGTGCCTGGAGCCCGAGCTTCTCGGCCCAATGCTCGATGTAGGCAGTGTCGAGGTCGTGTCCCTGAGTTCGGATGATTCCGGCAGCATCCTCGATCTGACGTTCCGATTCGGCAAGTTTCGCCCACTCTAGCTTGGATATCAGAACATCTTCGGGCGAGGCGACGAATACGGTTGTTCCCAAAACGTTAGCCGGCGTGCGGCGATCAAATTCAAGCCGGCTAAAGTCGCGTGGTTTCCTCATGATGAAATCGATTTTCCACCCAGAGGCAAAGTCAATGACATTGAAAGGGGAAGAGCGCCGGTAGGCATCGAATGCCGCGTCGCGGCTAACATAATACCGATCTTCGGGAAAGTTTTTTAGAAGCGCGTCAAGACTCGCTGGATTTGGAGCGATGACCAAGTCGATATCTTGGGTCGCACGGGGCATGCCATGTAGTGAGCTGGCGAAAGAGCCCGTCAGCATGTAAGGGATGCTCGCCGCATCGAGGAAGTTAATAATCCGACGAATTACGTCATCAACCGTTTCGCCGGACGCCATACAATTCCCAGGTAAGCCAGTCGCGAGTTGCCGACTCGTCGAACTCAGGATGCTTGGAACGAATACGAGCGCGGGCCAGGTCTCGAACGGTCTCGCTCATCTGACACGCGAGTTGCAGGCGGCGCGGTCCGCGCAGCGCGCGATATATCTCGGTCTGAACGTGGGCGGCTTCGGCTGACGTGTCTAGCGGCATGATTTCGTCACGCTAGCATGCTGGGCACGCGAAGACCAGGGATTTGGGTTTCGGGGACATAATACTAAATTTCAGGAAGCCCCTTCGATCGAGGTCCTCGCTTTCCTAAACTGAGATGCCGTATCGCTCCTGAAGATGGGGATTGAGCGTATGCCCCTCTGCGTTACATGATGTGGGTAACCAGGCACCACGAGTCTGGAAATCCGGGCCATGGACGAAGCGTATTAGATTACCTGCGAAGCCGTCAATAACAATTTAGTATTGTGACCCCGGAATCTATCTCCTTACGGATCCGCATGGATATTCCCGTTAATCGCTCTGCAGATTCTTTTTACTTTGCGTACAGCTTCTGAATAAACCCGCTGTCGTCCAGTTCCTTGATGAAGCGATTGTCCATGAAGTCCTGCGCTTTGACGTTCGGCGTTTGCGGATTGCGCTGGCGGATGAAATCGATCACCGCTTGCAGTCCGCGCTCGCTCACGTAGGGGACTCTGGGAATTACGCGGCCGACGTAATAGTCGTAGCTCGCGTTAAGAATCTCTTGGTCTGCGATGCGCATGTACTTGCTGAGGACTTTCAAAGTGAACTCGCGATGGGCCTGCGAATATTGAATCGCCGCGACGAATCCCCTAGTGAAGCGACGCACCAGTTCCAGATTCTCGCGGATCAAGGTCTGCGTGGTGATCAGCGATGCCGCCTCGTAGGGAACATTCGCCTGGGATAGATCCAAGATAGAGTGAAAGCCCAGTTTTTGCGCGGCCACGTACCCGCCGATGGTCACCACCGTCGCATCGACCACGCCCTGGCTCATGGCCGACATGCGCTCGGTGTCGGTGCCCATGCTGATGATGTTGACATCTTTCTCCGCGAGTCCGAGCTTCTGCACCGCAACCCGCGCCGCCAGATCCGAATCCGTTCCGGGCCGGCTCACGGCGATTTTCTTTCCCTTCAGATCGTTAGCGTTCCTGATCTCCTTCTTGGTTACCAGATAGAACAATAAACCGGGCGTCGCGGTGGCGATGAGCACGGTGTCCACCCCGCCGAGCTTGGCGAGCACCGAGGAACTCGCGCCGAACGCGCCAAAGTGCGCATCTCTGGATGCCAGCGCGTTGATTGCGATCGTGCTGCCGCGGAAAAACACGACGTCCACATCGATGCCATATTGACGGTAGAGTCCCGCCTCCCGGGCGACCCAGAACGGCGTCAGGTTCGGACCCGTGGAGCCAAAAGCGAGAACGGCGCGCTCGATTTTTTGCGCTCCCGCCGATGCCGGCGCAAGCATCAAAGTTGCAATCAGTAACCGGATGAACTTTGTTTGCATGGCCAATCCTCCTCCCTTACGATCCGTCAATCTCTTGCAGGTAGTGGCGCGATTAATCGCGCCCCTACTTTGTCCATTCCTTCCGCGCCAGAAACTCCCGCACCACATCCTTCGCCTGGCGTTTTTCGCCATCGACGGCGTAATTGAGCTTGCGCATCTCATCGACGCTGAGAATGCCGCCAAGCTGTTTCAAGACGCCGCGCAGCTCTGGATGTTTGTCCAGCGCCGTCCGCCGCGCCACCGGCACGGCGTCGTAGGGCGGAAAGTAATGCCGGTCGTCTGCCAATTGAAACAATCTGTAACGGCTGATCAAACCATCGGTCGAATTGCCGGCGATCAGATCGACCTGCTTTTCGGCCAGGGCGCGGTAGGTCAGCGACAGATCCATCTCGCGGGTCTCTTGAAAACGAAGGCCGTAGGTCTTGGCGAAGCCGGGATAACCGTCGGCACGAGACATGAAGTCCTGGCCGAAGCCGGCGCGCCACTGCGCCGAAATCTTTGCCGCGTCGCTGACGGTTTTCAAGCCGAGCTTTTGGGCGTCTTCCCCGCGCACCAAAATCGCGAAGGTGTTGTTGAATCCCAAAGGCTCGGCCCATTCGAGCTTGAACCGACTCGCATAATCCGCTTTCACGCGCTTAAACACTTCCTGCGGATCGCTGGACGGCTGCCCTTTTAAAATCGCCAACAGCGCCGTGCCGGTGTATTCGACGTAGATGTCGATTTCGCCGGCAACGAGAGCGTCGTGGGCGAGGGTGCCGCCCAGATCGAAGCGGCGTTCGACTTTCAGAGCGGTCTTGGTTTCGATGGCCTGAGCGAGGAGTTCGCCGAGAATTACTTGCTCGGTGAAATCCTTCGACCCCACGGCGACGCGGTCCGCGCCCTTCCCCGAAAAGAGATTAGTGACGCCGATCATGCCTACCAGGACCAACGCGAAGACTGCGCCCCAGAGGATTCTCTTTCCCTTGACCCCGTCGCCGACGCGCATCACCCGCTCGACGGTGCCGAGCAACAGGTCGGCCGCCAGGGCGATCAACGCCGCCGGTACCGCGCCGGCGAGGATGAGCACGTTGTCATTCGCCCTGAGACCGCGAAAAATATAGCGCCCCAAGCCGCCGGCATCGATGGCGGCGGCGATAGTCGCCGTGCCGACGCAGATGACCGTGGCGACGCGCACGCCGGCGATGATGACGCCCAGCGCCAGCGGCAGCTCGACTTGGAAAAGCAATTGGCGGTCGGTCATGCCCATGCCTTTACCCGCCTCGCGAATCGCCGGATCGACGCCGCTGATTCCGGTGAAAGTATTTCTGATGATCGGCAAGAGCGAGTAGAGCACCAAAGCGACAATCGCCGTGCGCGCGCCGATGCCGCCGACAATCTTCACGTGAAAAAGGTATAAGTTGAGCGGAATCAAGAAGCCGAACAGCGCCAGGCTCGGCACCGTCTGCATGATATTAGCGAAACCGAGCACCGGTTTGCTCAGGGCGGGCTTGCGCGTGAGCAGAATTCCCAGCGGCACGCCGATCAAAATCGCGATGCCGGTGGAGACGGCCACCAAAAACAGATGCTCGAGCGCCAGTTCGAGAACCTCGCGACCGTTACTCAAGAGAAAATCAACCAGGCTCACTTCGCGCCCCCGATCGATTGCGCGTCGAGAAAACAGGACGCGAAAGCGCGCGCCTCGGGATGGCTGGATGCGAGCAACTCGGCGGGCGGGCCCAGCAAGATCATCTGCCCATCTTTGAGCAGCGCGACGCGGGTCGCCAGAACGAAAGCCTCGCCGATGTCGTGGGTAACGAATACCATTGTCTTGTGGAGCTTTGCTTGCAGGGTTCGAAACTCTTGCTGAATCTCTCGGCGGGTGATCGGATCGAGGGCGCCGAAGGGCTCGTCGAGCAGAATGATCGGCGGATCGGCGGCCAACGCGCGCGCCACGCCGACCCGCTGGCGCTGCCCGCCTGACAACTCGCGCGGAAATCGCGCCGCGAAGCGATCGGGATCGAGCCCGGTCATGACCAGCAGCTCCCGCGCCCGGGTGCGGATTTTCGCCGGCTCCCAGCCTTCGAGGCGCGGCACGACGCCGATATTTTGCTCGATGGTTAAATGCGGGAACAGGCCGATCTCCTGGATCACATAGCCGACGCGGCGGCGCAATCGGATCGGGTCCCACTCCACCGTCGGCCTGCCCTCGACGCGCACCTCGCCGGAAGTCGGGTCAAGCAGACGGTTGATCAGCTTCATGGTCGTCGTCTTGCCCGAACCGCTGCGCCCGAGCAGCACCAGGGTCTCGCCCGAATTCACCGCCAAGTTCAGGTCGGCGAGTAGTGCGCGCCCGTTCGGCAGGGCGAAGCCGACGCCGCGAAACTCAATGGCTGTCTGCTCGCTATTCATGATTGTCTTTTTTCGGCCGCGGGTGGAACCCTACGGGCAATCCCGTGGCATCTTCCAACACACCCGTGGGGCGGAATCCTGAGGCCGAGCCCCCGGCCAAGGCCGTAGGCTCGAGTCGAAGGATCGCAACCTGTCGATTTTTCTTTTATAGTCTCTTCACTGATGAAACAAGAAAGCTCGCCGAGAATCTTCGCTGCCGAACAACGTTCCCGTTGGCGCAGCGATCCCCCCGGAATCTGGTCGCTGGAAGGCGCCGATCTCGACTCGGTGCCGGCCCTGTCCATCCTAACCACGCTCTGGGACCAACCGCGCTGGCTCGAAGCTTATCATTTGTACGATCAACGGGGTTCCGAACTTTTCGAAGAGATTTGCCGTCTGCCGGAGTATTACCTGACCCGAACTGAAAATAGCATTCTCGAATCCCACGCCGCCGATATTATAGCCGCCGCACCGGTCCAATGCGTCGTCGAGCTCGGCGCCGGCACCAGCAAGAAAACGGTCCATCTATTGACCGAGCAAACGCGCCGGCGCGGCCGCAGCATCTTCGCGCCGATCGACGTCAGCGTCTCGGCCTTGCTTGCGTCACAAGAAGCGGTGCGAAGAGATTTTCCCCAGATCGAGTTTCACGGCCTGCACGCCCGCTATGAAGAGGGATTCAACGCCATCGAGAAGAGCTTGCCGACGCTGTTTGTCTTTCTCGGCAGCACCATAGGCAACTTCAACCACACCGATTTTCCGCGCTTCTTCCGCGCCCTCGCCGCGGCCATGGGCCCCAACGATTTTCTTTTGCTCGGCGCCGATCGGGTCAAGCCGGTAAAGCTCCTGGAAGACGCTTACAACGACAGCCGCGGCATTACGGCGGAGTTTATCTTGAATGTCTTCCGCAACATCAACCACCGCCTCCACAGCAATTTCGACCTCGACCAGATGCGCTATCACTCGTGGTACAATCCCGAATGGCAGCAAATCGAAATGTTCGCCGTGGCGACCGAGAGCCAGCAGATCCGCTTCCCTGAAATGGGCGCGTCATTTCACTGGCGACGGGATGAAAAGATTCTCGTCGAAATCAGCCGCAAGTTCGAGCCGCTGCGGCTCCAGGAACAGCTCCGTTTCTTCGAGCTCGCGCCGGTCAAGCATTTCACCGACCCCGATCAGTGGTTTTCCGTCCTGCTCTTGAAAAAGCGCGGCTAGCAAGAACTCGGAGACTGCACCGCGGAGGCGCGGAGGACTCAGAGAAAGAGACTTTAAAATAAAAAATCTCTGCGAACTCTGCGTTCTCTGTGGTGAATCCCCGTTTTCCGATTCGGTTGCGGCTGTGCCGCGCTATGATCTCTGTGCCTCTGCGGTGAAATAAGGATTGCTCATTGGGTTGCGGCCTCGCGGCGCTGTGTCTCTGTGGTGAATAGTCTTTCACGGTAAACCCGGAAGAACCTTATCTTACGGCGCCGCCGGGCAAATCCTGCAGCGCGATCGGCCCGCGCAGTTGACGCAGCGCCGCGCTAAAGTAACCGCCCTCAAATTTCCCCGCCCGGTCGAGAAAGGCCTGAGGCAGATCGCTCCATGGGATGGCCGGATTCAGGTGGTGAATGCCGTGCAAGTTGAAATGAAGCAGAAGCCCGGCCAGCGGCCGGTTGAGCCAAAGATTCCTCGCGTAAAATACTTCGCCCACGGGAGTCTCGTAGTGATAAATGTTGTCCAGTTCTGCATCAGAATACCGCTGACGCTATCCCGCGCGAGAAAACGCTCCTTGAAGCTTCTCAACCACGAGCGCGGCAGGAGAAAAAAGAGCGGGCTCAAGACCTCGGCGAGATAGAGGCCGAGCAAGATCTGAAAGTAGTATCCCGGTGCCGCCGCGGCCTTGGATCTCTTCGTCTTGTCGTAATATTCGGTTCCTTCGACCGGCAGGCGATTCAGTTTGTGATGCAGCAGATGGCTCAGTCTGAGAATGCGAAACGGCGCGCCGAAGGACATCGCCATGAAGCGGCCGAAAAACGCGTTGACTTTCCGGGCGGGATGAAACAGGTCGTGAATCGCTTCGTGAATCAGGCTCCAGTAGGGATTGTTCAGAAACACCAGCGGCAATAAAGTCCATGCCCACGCCGGGCTGGCGGGCAACAGCCACAAAGGTAAGATAAAAAATTGATAGAGGTTGACCGCGACGTGAAAGCAGGCGAGAAAGAGGTTCAGTGCGACGGGAATGCCGCCGGCAGGCTTCTCGATGGCCGTCGCACCATTAGTTCCCATTAGAACTGAATTCCCAGCGCTTGCCTTAGCGGCGAGAGGCTCAAAAGCACCGCGACGCCAAAGCCGGTTATGAGAGCGCCGGATACGCGGTGAATCCAACCGAGCGTTTGTAGACTGAACCTGTCGGGAAAGGTGGTCATGCCGAGAAACAGTAAAACCCACCAGAGCGCCGAGCCGCAAAAAACGCCGAGGGTCAGGACCGCCGCTGCCGGATAATTCCCATGCAGACTTTCGACCTGCCAGCCGGCGTAGATCGCGATGAACGAGAGAATCGTCACCGGATTGGAAAAAGTCAGCAGGAAGGTGGTCGCGTAGGCGCTGAGCAATCCGTTGACGTCGCCCGTCGGCGTCTGCACCGCCGGTTTAGTCCGATAGATCTTTAACCCGAGGTAACAGAGAAAACATCCACCGCCGAGGCGTAAAAGAACTTGATGGTCGGTCAAAAAGCCGGAAATCAGGGTAATGCCCAGAGCGGCGATGCCCGCGGCCAAGGCATCAGCGGTGGCCACGCCCAACCCGGAAAACAGCCCGCAGAGCGCGCCGGTCGCCAGCGAGCGGTTGATGCAGAGCAAACCCAGCGGTCCCACCGGCACGGCGACCATGATTCCTATGAGTATGCCTTCTATGAGCAGGTGAATCTGCATTTGCAGTAGCTGCGATGTTAATTGCTCTAGCAGGTTGCTGAAAAACCCGGTTGCAGGCTGCTCAAAAAGATCTCAGAGGCGAGGCGCAAAAGTTCGCTAAGGGCGAAGGGCATGGCGCCAAGCGTTTTCCTTTGCTCTTTGCGCCTTGCGCTTTGCAAGCCGGTACGTTGTAGCGAGGCGATTGAGCGCAACGAAGCATATGAGTCTTTTTCAGCAGCCTGCTAGCGGGCGCAGCGAAATCCGATAT
The DNA here is from genome assembly GCA_016183145.1 of Deltaproteobacteria bacterium. GTDB lineage: Bacteria > Desulfobacterota > Binatia > UBA9968 > UBA9968 > JACPFE01. The sequence continues at coordinate 14,914 of JACPFE010000477.1, forward strand.
TGTGGTGTCCGCCGCGCGGATTGCGCGACACCTGACGCCCTCGATGGGTCGTCGTCAGCTCCTCGGGTCGCGAATCATGCCCGCCTCCCCTTGTGCCCCGGACCTGCTCGCGAGTCAAGTCCTCCCGCCCATCCTTAGGATCATAGGGATAGGGAAGATAAGCGCTGCTGACCCATTCCCAGCCGTTGCCGGCCATGTCGAGTACCCCGTAGGGGCTCGCGCCTTTCGGAAAGGCATCCACCGGCCGAAGATCGTTCCACCCGGCGCCGAAGTGAGCGCGCGACCGATCGGGCGGTTCATTTCCCCAGGGATATTTTCGCCCATCAGTGCCGCGCGCCGCTTTTTCCCACTCCGCCTCCGTCGGCAAGCGCTTGCCCAACCACCGGCAATAAGCCAGGGCGCCGTACCATGAAGCTTCGACCACCGGATGGTTTTCCGAGCCGCGATCCGCCGACCATTTCCCATCGCGCATGTGCACTCGCGCGTCATTATCGTCGATGTCGTAATACCTTTCACCCTGCGGGCCTTGCGGTCCGATGGCATTGAGAAACTGAGCGAACTGGCTGTTGGTCACCGGCGTGCGGTCGATCCAATAGGCGGCCAACTGAACTCTATGCTGCGGGCGCTCGTCCTGCGGTCCATCATCGCTGCCCATCAGGAACGCGCCGGCGGGAATCTGCGCCATTTCCGTTGCCGCAACGCTTTGACCATGAGAAACTGCCGGCGGCATCATCGACAAACCACCGGTCAAAACAATCGCATTCCAAATCCGAGGCATAGCGCCGCCGTTCACCTAGCCGCGATAATTTGCCTGTCATGTACCTCCGGCAGAGCCGGAGTCTTGATTTGTGATCAGCCTGAGGCTGACTGGCCGGCTACGCCGGCAGTTTTCACGGCTCTCCGCTTTTGCTTCCTCTCCCTCTGGGAGAGGACTGAGGTGAGGGTGAATATTTC